>CACAUH010000001.1 GCA_902535565.1 uncultured Bacteroidota bacterium
GGTCGGCAGGGAGCGCAGAAGTCCCGCCTCCTTCGGTCGCTGGGACCAGTTGGAACTCTGGCACGACACCGTTCAATCCACTTGTATCCTTCGCGTGGGCGATGTTCCCACCGACACGCTTGTACTAGGATCCCCGCCGGGCATCCTCAGCTTGGCTGGATCAAGCATGGAACAAGGTGGCGCACCTGTCTCCGTCTGTTTTGATGGCGTGCCCCCCAAACTCTTTGCCCTCCACCCGGTGGGCGAGGGAGTCCAATGGCATTCAGTGGCCATGCGGGGCTCATCTGGTACCCTATTCCGCAAGCTGTCCCGAGGCCCTTTCCGCACGCAGATTCGCGCATTGGCACCAGACCTCATCGTACTTCAGTATGGAGGCAACACGGTCCCCTACACCCGAGACTCCACAGCCGCTGTCCGGTATGGCGGATGGTTCAAACGACAAATCGAACTGTTCCAAGGTCTGCTTCCCGATGCGGCCATTCTCGTTATTGGTCCCTCCGACATGGCAGAGAAAACGGGTGCGAAATGGACTTCTTTCCCCATGCTCGGTGCAGTCAAGGCCGCACTTCTCGATGCCAGCCTCGATGCGGGTGTCGCCCATTGGGACCTGTTGCTCGCCATGGGCGGGTTGGGAAGCATGCCAGCGTGGGTGGCTTCCGAACCTCCCCTCGCCGGTCCAGATCATGTCCACTTCACACCGCGTGGCGCGCGACAAGTGGGCGAATGGCTGGACAGGGCCTTCTGGGCTGAGTTTCGCCGTTGGAAAACCGGAGGTGCCACCCCGGCCATGACCGCTTTAAAGCCCAAGCCCTCCTCTGTCATCCCACTGCAAATCAAGGTTGGTGATGAAGAATAACCCTCGGTTCTTCCTGCTTCGCGCAGGGATGCTCTGCATCCTGACGGGCCAGTTTCTTGTGTCGCAATGCCAAGAAAATGCCGCCTTCGAGGCAGAAAAAGAGGAAAGGGCACCAGGCCTTGCCGACACCGACCCGTTGCGGTCAGACGACCTGTGGTTCATCAATTCGGTCGAGAAGGACATTCTCGGTCAAGAGAACCTCAGCGGATTTCTGACGCGTTTCAGGTCCGTTCTGCTCGGTGCGCCGGCCCCTGATGATTCCATTCCAGTCTCCGTATTTCACTTCGGTGGCTCTCACGTTCAAGCCGGGCGGATTGGATGGGCCTTCCGAAAGCGACTGGCACAAGACCGACCGGGGCTGGTGGTGAGCCGCGGCATTCTACCTCCCCACCGCTTGGCAGGCGAAAACGGCCCGCCCGAGGTGCGCTGGTCGAGCGCCGCAGCCTGGAAGGGACAACGCTCCTCACATCGGCGTCACGCAGGCCATTGGGGCATCACCGGTTTGGAAGTCAGCACCTCAGACCCGGACACCGTGCGCATGTGGAATGGAGAATGGCACGGACCAGGCTGTTTGGATGCCATCGACATCCTCTCCCCCCCTGAAAACCAGTGGGAATGGGGCTTGCGCTCTACAGCGCCATCCACAGGGCCGCTGGAGTTGGGTGCCGGAGACACACTGATGCTCTGGACGACGGACAGCGTGGCCCGCCTACACGGCGTATGGATGAGAGACCAAAATGCCGCTTTCGTCTATCACGACCTCGGCGGAAATGGGGCCAGCACGGCCGCTTGGCTGCGCCACCCCCTGTTGGGTGAACAACTGGAGCACTGCCCCGCGGACTTGGCCATCTTGGCGTGGGGAATCAACGATGCCCACATGCGCCCGGACCGATTTAACCCGGACAGATTCAAGGAACGGTATTCCCAATTGATTCACGCGCTTCGGGCGGCCCATCCAGCCATGGACATCCTGCTCGTCACCAACAACGACAGCCACTACCGCAACCAGCACAACCCAAACGCCGAACGTGTCCGACAGGCCATGTCTGCCCTTGTGGATGACATGGGGGTGGCCTGCTGGGACCTATACGGGGTCTTGGGGGGCGCGCATTCGATGGACCTGTTGAACCGCACGGGATTTGCCTCAAGCGATCACCTGCATTTCAACCGCAACGGATACGAGCTCATCGGGGAGCTTCTGTATGATGCCCTTGTCCGGGCTGCACTCCAAAACGCGATGGAACCATGATGGATTGGGGCTCCTTTTTTGTACACGACGCGAGTGCACCTTGGACCTTTCTCGATGCGGGATTCTGGATGTTTCTGGTGGCCGTGCTCGCCATTGATGCCTGCTGGAATCGCGATCGCCAAAGGACAGTGCGCCATGTGTGGCTGCTCATGGCCAGCCTCTTGTTCTATTGGAAAACGTCGGGATGGTTTGTCCTGATTCTGCTCTTCTCGACCTGCAGCGATCATTTCATCGGCCACCGGATTGCTGGCTCGCAGGTGCAACGCCGGCGCAACGCTTGGCTTGCTCTGAGCATTGCGCTCAATTTGGGCCTTCTCTTCTATTTCAAGTACACCTACTTCCTGACAGACGCCTGGAACAGTGCAACTGGAGCGCACATCATTCCCCGCAACTGGCTGGCACAAGGTGCCAACGTTGCTTTGGGGACCACGTGGTCGGTCGACAGGATTCTGCTCCCTGTGGGCATCAGCTTCTATACTTTCCAGACCATTAGCTACACGGTGGACATCCACCGCGGGCATGTTGCCCCACTCAAACGACTGACGGACTTTGGGTTCTACGTCTCCTTCTTTCCCCAACTTGTCGCAGGGCCCATCGTCAGGGCTGCGGATTTCGTTCCCCAAATCCTCAAACCCCACACCGTCACGCGTGAAACGGTGGGCAAGGCTGGTTTTTGGATTCTCAATGGACTGCTCAAAAAGGTTCTTCTGGCCGATTGGATTGCCGTGAACTTCAACGACCGGGTCTTTGCGGCCCCGGAAGCCCACAGTGGTTTTGAGATGTTGATGGCGATGTACGGATATTCCCTGCAGGTCTATGCCGATTTCAGTGGATACACCGACATGGCCATTGGCGTGGCGTTGTTGATGGGGTACCGCCTCCCCCAAAACTTCAACAGCCCCTATAAAGCGGACAGCTGTGGCAACTTTTGGAAGCGCTGGCACATGAGCCTGTCCGGCTGGCTCAAGGACTATTTGTACATCCCAATGGGCGGCAACCGAAGCGCCTCTTGGTTCACCGCCATCAGCGCGGGATTCCTGTTGACGTTTGTGGTCCTTTTGGAACCCAGCTCTAGCGCCTTGACCATCCTCCTCGGTACCCTGATTGGCGGAGGCATTGCCCTGGCGCGAATCCCAAGATTCCAGCGGTGGATTGTCACCAACGTGAACATCTGGATGACCATGCTTCTGGGCGGATTGTGGCACGGTGCGAGCTGGAACTTTGTAATCTGGGGTGGCCTCAATGGATTGGGTATCACGGTCTACAAGCTCTGGCGGAAGGTGAGTCCTTGGGAAACCAAGGACCGGTTTTGGAAACGCGCTGTCGCCGTGCTCATCACCTTTCACTTCATCACCTTCACGCGCATCTGGTTCCGGACGGCATCGCACACCACATGGGCGTCCTTCGGGTCTGAGCACGACCTCTCTGCAGAATGGCACGCAGCCAACCTGGTCCTGTCTCGGTTGGCGAAGGCCACACCAATCCACGTGCTGACGGAGGTGGTATCCCACTATGGCCACGTCTTTGCAGTCATGGCCATTGGGTATACCATCCACCTGCTGCCATCGAAATGGAAGGCCGCGTATCGCGTGGCTTTTGTCCGCGCGGGGCTCCCCGTTCAAATTGCCTTAACCACCGTGTCTGTGGCCGTGGCCATGGCCGTTCTCGCCGCAGGCGGAACGCCGTTCATCTACTTTCAGTTCTGATCCCAATCGGATTGGGATGGCGCCGCCATTTCCAAGCGGACACCGTCATATGCACTGCAGTTCTTGGTGTTCCTGCTGCACCCGGTCGCAAAGGCAAGAATCCACAAAACCCCCAACATGATCACCAAGTTCCGTTGATTCCTGGCATGGCGATCCACATCACCTTGACCGGAAGGGCGGCCATTGGTACCGAGGGCGATTACACGGGCTTTGGGATGGTTTGAATCTTGCATGGCAGGGAGTCAACGAATGTAAGGGTCGATTTGTTGTGTGAGAAAATGAAGACCATGAACAGGACTGCACCCACCGTACTTTCGTCCCATGAGCCAGCAGCCCACAGACCCACAGATTGAGCAGAAGATGCTCGACTTCAGCCTCATCCTGTTGGTGGCCTACAACGCGGTGTTTCTGTTGGACATTTTGCTCTCCGCCGTCCCCGACAACTTCGCCTCGCAGGCCATGGACTTCATCGACACCCGTCGGGGCTGGATCACCCTGTTTGAAGCGCTGGCTGCCGCGTCCCTGTTCGCCGACCTCGTGGTGCGCTTCGACCAGTATGAGAAAGGCAGAAATCTGAGGGTGTTCGCGATTGCAATCGCTGGAGCCGGCCTGGTGTTCAAGGCCTTCACCTTTTACCTAAACTCCTCTTATCTGCAGTAACCACAGGGCGTCAATCGTCCCACTGATATTCAAAGTCCGCGTCCTCAAGTCGGTTGGGACGCGCCTTCCACGCCGTGAACCGCTCCCGTGTCCACAGAATGAATTCGTATTGGGTCAAGGCCTTGAGAACGGCCTCTCCCGGATCCATGAACTCGACGAAGTCGTCGAATTGCTCCCTTTCGAGGTCCACGATTTCATAGTCGACATATTTCCCCAACAGCTCCCGGAGCAGTTCCCTGCGTCGGTCCTCGTTTTCCAAACGGGCCACCTCCCGCTTGCTCCTCTCCATGCGGTTAAACTGCTCGTAGAGATAGGTCAATGGACTGCTCAAGGCATCGATTCCGCTCGTCCGGTGTTCCTTCTCTTCGTAACCCAAGGCTTCAATGTCGCGCACAATTTCGCCGAGCTCCCGGGGCGCAATCACCTCGGCCGCAGACACCGCCACAGAGATTTTGGACAAATGGATGGACCAATTCACCCCCCCTTCCGCACCTTCCGTGGGAATTCGTTTGGTGACCGTTCGGTATCCAATGGCCGCAAATTGAAGGGTGTCCCCCATAGAAACCTCAAGGGCAAAGCGACCGCTTGAACTGCCGAACCGCCCCTCACCAGTCGAGCGGTTCACAATCATGCACCCCGGCAGGCCGCGACCGTCTGGGCCGAGCACCTCTCCCGACAAGGAGACTGACATCGAATCCAACACTGTACCCTCCTGCGCCAACATCCCTTGCAGAGGGAGGATGACAAAAAGAAACCACAGCGGGTTCGGGATGAATCGGCAACGAGAGGAATTCACGGGACCAAACTACCGCTAACTTGTGAGCGCCATGGCCAAAGACCCTGAAAACAACGCGCGGTCACGGGCGCTTCGGAACATCCGGACCGCAAAAGCGCGGTCGCGCGGGGATGTGCACGAATGGGCCCAGACCATCATTGAGGGAGACCGCGCCGCCTTGGCACAAGCCATCAGCCTCATCGAAAGTCGACGCGAAGCGGACCGGCCGGAAGTCGAGGCGCTGCTTTCGGCCATGCCGTCTCCAGCGAAACCCACCCGCCGCTACGGCATCACGGGTGTTCCAGGGGTCGGTAAAAGCACCTGGATCGAGTCTGCTGGCATGGCCCTTCTGGAGCGGGGACACCGGGTGGCGGTTCTGGCCGTGGACCCTTCCAGCAGCCGCACTGGCGGCAGCATGCTGGGAGACAAAACCCGCATGGAGGTTTTGGCCCGGCACCCCAATGCCTTTGTGCGCCCCTCACCAGCGGGCAACACGCTGGGCGGTGTCGCTCGCGCCACCCATGAAACCATGCTCCTTTGCGAGGCGGCAGGCTTTGACCGCGTCCTCATTGAAACGGTTGGCGTGGGCCAGAGCGAAACAGAGGTGCGGCGCATGACCGACGCCTTTATTCTGTTGATGCTTCCCGGCGGAGGCGACGGCGTTCAAGGCATCAAGCGGGGCATTCTCGAGTGGGCCGACGTGGTCCTCATGAACAAGGCCGATGGGCCCGCCGAACAGGTGGATTTAGCCAAGTCCAGCCTGGCCGCTTTCCGCGGTGCGCTCGCCCTCATGCAGCCCCCGCTTGACGGCGAACCTCCCCTGCTTGGGCTGAGCTCCGGCTTGGATCCCGAAGGCGTTCGAACATGGATGGAGAAAATCGAAGGGCGCATGGAGACCGCAGCGTCAAGCGGTCAACTTAGCGACCGAAGAAGTCGACAGGAAAAGGCGGCCCTCGACGCCCTTCTCGACCGTGAGATCCTCATGCGAATGAAATCCAAACCGGAGTTTGATCAGGCTTGGAAACAGTTGCAAAGTGAATCACACCGCACACAAAGTGCAGCGTTTGATGCCATTAGAAGGATGCTGGACAAATTAGATTGAGGGGTTCCTCTCAATTGCTACCGTGCCCTCTAGTCCTCTTTTCGCGCTTCTTCCATGGATGCTGCTCTTGGCCATTTTCGTGGCTAGAAGGCCTTGGAGACCCCTTCGAGAAGGCCAGGACTCTATGCCACCATTGGACCCTTCCGAATCCATTGTGATGCCCGCGGACCGAACCCCGCTCCGGCTGAGTTGGCCATTGGCCTTGGCCCCCACCTTGGCCATTCTGATGGAGATTCAAATGTGGCCGCTGACCGCACATAAACTGGGATTGTTATGGAGCGGCATTCTCGGCTTGCCCATTCTTTGGGTTGCTTGCCGACGCGGTGCATTGAACACCGCAAAAGAAGAGGCGCGGGCCTCGCAGGAAATGGCTTGGATTGTCTGGCGCAGAGGAAGCATCCAAAATGAAATCATGCGGGCCCGAGAGCACGAAGCCATGGACCGCAGGATGCGCCGTTGTCGTTCGACGCTGCTGCTTTCTCAAGAGGAAGGCAAAGACACACACCACCTTTTCCAGACCTTAGAACGGACCCTGTCCAACCCCACCGTCGATCGGCACTCTGCTGCTTCACTGGTGGGCGGGATGGCAGCCCACCTTAGAAATGTGTTCATCGAACGCGATCGAGACGATGTCTCGTTCGGGGAAACCGCTGGGCACATTGCACGGTGGGCGCAATGGCTTGAGGAACTCGGTGCAGGCACCATCTCAATAATCGGTGCACCGGTTCCCGGGTCCGCGCTTTATGCCCGGAAGGTTCCCTCTACGCTGTTTTTGGGCATGGCGGAACGCATGGGCATTTCCATGTTGGAACAAGGTGGGGAGGGCGCCGTGCAATGGACCTGGTCGGTGGAATCGGACCGGGTTCGACTGTCAACTTCGAGCTGCCCAATGTCACCTTGGTCAGATGGCACTACAAGGGATTGGGACACCGCATTCATGCTGCGCTATGGCGGCATTGCCCACGCTGGAGGGAGCTGGCATTTTGAGTTACCCTTGATTCCCGACTGACCTGCGCCGGCCCCTCGTCAATTCTGAATCTTGGCCATCGCCTGTTCGAAGGGCGTCGTGATCTGATCACCCGTGCGCATGTTCCGTAGGGTGCAAGTATTCTCTTGGATTTCATCACTGCCAAAGACAAGAACATAAGGTACACCTCGGTCGTCCGCGTATTTAAACTGCCGCTTAAGTTTGGCCGCTTCAGGATACACCTCCGTTCTCAGGCCCCGTTCCCGACAGTGACGGGCGGCATTGAGCATCGCCTGAATCGACTCCTCTCCCATGTGAAGAATGAGGACGTCGAGATCGGTCGCTAAGTTCTCTGGAAATGACTCGAAATGTTCGAGAACATCATAAATGCGATCCGCCCCGAAACTGATGCCGACGCCACTGACTCCGGGCATACCGAAAATTCCCGTGAGGTCATCATATCGCCCGCCTCCACAAATGCTCCCCACAGGCGCGCCTTCCACTTGCACCTCGAAGATGGCACCCGTGTAATAGTTCAAGCCCCGAGCCAAGCCCGGAGCAAATACGAGCTCAGGAGCAGCAATGCCTTCTTCATTGGCCAGTAACCACAGGGTGCGCAGGGATTGAACCCCCTCCTTGACAAGCGGATGGGCAAAGTCGGACACCAGAGCGGCCATGCCGTCCTCCCCTTCCGGCCTATGCGCCAGCATGTTTCGCGTGCCCGACAGCACTTCGGGCCCGAACCCGCGGCGCTCGAGCTCATCGCACACCCCATCAACGCCCACCTTGTCGAGTTTGTCAACCGCCACAGTCCAGTCGGTCAAGCGTCCCGCTCCCACGCCAATCGAATCGGCAATCCCAGCGAGGATTCTCCGGTCATTAACCAAGATGCGGTATCCCGGAACACCCAGCCCATTCAAGGCTTCGTGAAACAGGCTGACCAACTCCAGCTCACAGAGGATGCCCGTCGAACCAATAATGTCAGCATCACATTGGACGAACTCTTGATAACGGCCGCGACCGGGCCGATCTCCCCGCCACACCGTCTGCATCTGATAGCGCTTGAACGGCATGGGCAGCTCATTCCTGTGCATGGTAACAAAGCGTGCAAAGGGAACGGTTAAATCGTACCGCAGGGCTTTTTTGGATATCTGAAACGAGAGGGCCTTGCTGTCCCTGGATGCCAGTGTCTCGTCCTGGGCCTTGGATAAAAAGTCACCGTTGTTGAGCAGCTTAAAAATAAGCTGATCACCTTCCTCCCCGTACTTGCCCGTCAGTGTGGCCAATGACTCCATGGCCGGGGTTTCGATTGGCACAAAGCCACGCGCCTCAAATGCCGAGCGCAACGTGGAGAAAATCCATTGGCGACGGGCCATGATGGCTGGGGTAAAATCGCGTGTACCCTTCGGTATGCTCGGCTTGCTCATCGTGGTCCAAAGTTAGTCGGGGTTCCGCTCCCAAATGAAGATTCGACGATCGTCACCGCCGGAGGCCAGCGTTCTGTCATCTATCCAGCACAAGGCGTTGACCGAACGCGTGTGTCCTCCTGATCCAGTGCGCACCAGTCTGGCTTCCAAACTGAGGTCTGCTGAATTCCATACAGCTGCGCTCCTGTCCCGCGATGCAGTGGCCATGCGCAGACCATCAGGAGATCCTTTCAATCTGTAGATCGCAGCTTTGTGCGCTTCGATGGCCACGATTTCTTCGAGTCGTTTGCCAAAGACCTTCCAAATCCGGATTCGACCGTCGGCTCCTGCCGTTCCGATGGCGGGCTTTCCCGGCCAATCCACCATGGCGCGCAGGCTGCCCTGATGCAACAGCTGACCTTGACCGACATCCTCGCGGTGCACCTTTCCTTCATGGGTTCCCATCCACACCCCCTCTTCGCGGTCCATCAAACACCGAACACGCGCATTCACGTGAGCAATGACCTCGCCGGACTTCCATCGCCGAACAGCACCATCCGCCCCAGCACTGAAGTTTTCCGCCACCACAAAAGTGCCACCCTGATGGCCCTGACAGAACTTCACCGCCCCGGACTCCCAGACCACAATTCCACCGGAAGCTCCGCCGGATACAACGCCACCACTGGACAAAGCATGAACACAGAACAATGCTTCATCAGCTTTGGCAACGGCTTCCCCCGTTGACTGCCAGCCCTCATCATCTCTGCGCCAGCGCACCAAGCAACCGTCTCCCCCCACGCTCCACAACAGATCAGGTCCAGCGGACGCGAGATCGTACACGGCCCCATGGTGACCTTCCAATGAAGCCACACACCGCCATGCACTTTGTGCACCCAATTTGCTTTGGCCGGACATGTCGCAAAAGTACCCCGGTTTGCCGCGCTACCAGAGTGAACCGAACCACTCAATCGGCTCTTCCCCTCTGTCCTTGAGCCAGCAGTTCACCTCGCCAAAATGACCACACCCGATAAAGCCTCTGTGAGCGCTGAGGGGACTGGGATGTGGTGCTTCCAAAATGAGATGATCTGCTCTGAGCGAAGCCACGCGGGCCTTATGGTCTTGGGCATGTCTACCCCACAACAGAAAAGCAACGGGACGATGGTCCAGTGCATCAAGTATGGCCGTCGTCACCGCTTGCCACCCCAAATGACCGTGCGATCCCGCCTGCCCTTCCGCCACGGAAAGCACAGTGTTGAGCAGCAAAACACCTTGATCCGCCCAATTCCTTAGGTCACCGTGTGCAGGCGGAGTGCCCCCGCAGTCCCGAACCAATTCTTTGAACACGTTCCGAAGCGAAGGGGGAATCGCCACACCACGGGGCACTGAAAATGCCAAGCCGTGCGCTTGCCCGGGGCCATGATAAGGGTCCTGTCCAAGAATGCAGACACGGACCTTTTCCGGCCCACCTGTGGCCTTGAGAGCTGCATACCAATCATCCGGACGGGGATAACAAACCCCTGAATCATAGGCAAGCCCAACGCGCTCGCACAATTCTGACGAGATGGCCCGGGTGAGAATTGGGGACCAACTGTTGGTTGTTTTTGCAAGACGAAGTGGATCCTGCGGTGGCATCCTTGTCAACGACATGTGTGAAACCTCCTAAAATACGCGGCAGCTTCCATTGGTGGCGGCCATACTCCGGGGTATTTTTGGTGCCCTCGATCATGACCGAAGCCCTCAAGGACAAGCTCATTTCCACTGCTGGGAAAAAGCTCTATGGCTATCAATCCAAGGCGATTGACACCATCATGGACCGGATGCGGCGTTTCCCGGAGAACTACAACGTATTGTACCAGCTCCCCACGGGTGGGGGCAAAACGGTCATCTTCAGCGAGCTTGCCAAGCGCTTCATTCTCGAACAGGGAAAAAAGGTCCTGATCCTCACCCACCGCATCGAATTGCTGGGCCAGACGAGCAGAATGCTGTCCGACATCGGCGTCGACAACAAGATTATCGACTCGAAGGTGAAGATGCTCGAGGAGGACAAGGAACACTGGTGCTATGTGGCCATGGTGGAGACCCTCAACAACCGACTCAATGACGAGCACATTGCCTTTGACAACCTGGGTCTTGTGGTCATCGACGAGGCGCATTACAACAGCTTCCGCAAGCTCTTCAAGTTCTTTGAGAACCAGATTTTGCTCGGGGTGACTGCCACACCACTGTCGAGTAACATCAAGCTCCCGCTGAAAGACAACTACCAGGAGCTCATCGTCGGTGAATCCATTTCGAAGCTCGTGGAAGAGGGCTATTTGGCCAAGGCCATGACTTACAGCTACGATGTGAACCTCAAGTCCTTAAAGGTGGGCATCAACGGGGACTACACCGTCTCCAGCTCAGAGCGTCTCTACGGCAACTATTTCATGCAGGAGAAACTCCTGTATGCGTATGAAGAAAAGGCCAAGGGAAAGAAGACCCTGATATTCAACAACGGCATCCACACCTCGTTGATGGTCGCTCAGCTTTTCGAAGAAGAGGGCTATGAGATTCGACACCTCGACAACACCCATACCGAAAAAGAAAGGCAGGAAATCCTGACGTGGTTCCACGAAAAGCCCGACGCCATTCTGACTTCAGTGAGCATCCTGACCACCGGATTCGACGAGCCTTCCGTGGAAACCATCATTTTAAACAGGGCCACGAAGTCCTTGACACTTTACCATCAAATGATAGGTCGCGGGTCCCGCGTGTTCAAGGAAAAAAAGGACTTCACCGTCATCGATCTCGGGAACAACGCCCGTCGTTTTGGACTCTGGAATGCCCACGTGAACTGGGAGGACATCTTCCGGGCACCGAACGCCTACCTCGAGGGACTTTACACGGACGAAGAAATCGAAGAGACATTTGTCTACGATATGCCCGAGCGGTTAAAGGTGCTCTTCCGCGTACAAGAAATGGAGCCATTCTCCATGAAGGACGCCTATATTGAAGTCACGAGAAAAGGCAAGCGACCGAAGGAAGCCATCAACTTCAGCCTCCACAATCATGTCAAGATGATCAAGCGGGTGGCTGAGGATGAATTTCATGCCATCGAACTGATTGACGAGTTAGACGGCGACATCGAGCAGCGCATCCGGGACTACACCAAATGCATTTCCAAGACCACGGACAACTATCGCCAGTGGCTGATTGAAGAGTACCTCCGGAAGCTCAAACAAGGCCTGCGCCTTGCATTTGAAGACTGACTCAGCCACAAAATTCGCGGGCACGGGCACAAAGGATGTGCATCGGACGTTTGGAAAATGAACCCTGGCGTTTTCATTGCCTTCCATGGAATGGCTTGAAGTCCCGGCCGAATGGAGATCTGCCCTGTTCTGGAGTGCGGTCCTTTCCATGGGCGTCGGAATCGCCTGTACCGCGAGCCGCCTCGACAGAAGCGAGTGGAGAAAATGGAGACAGTGGCGTTTGCTCGAGCCCAAAACAGCCCTCTCGCCCATCTGCATTTCGGTCACCGCAATTTGCCTTTTGGCCGTGCTTTTCAGACGCCACGATCTGATCTGGACCCTAGGGACATTGATTGGACTCGGTTCACTTTGGATGACTCTCGATCGTTCGGTCCGGCGTCACATCCACAGGGAAAGACAACGCAGACAATCGGAGATAGCCCACTGGCAAACGCGAATTCGAGCAGAACATTGGCTTGCCCAACAGTCCTTGATGAAACGCCGAGAATTGGCCCGTGTCCAGGCGGATTCACTGCGACATTTGATGGACCCGCATTTCCTCTTCAATGCCCTCAATGGGGTGATGCACGATTTCCTTCAAGACGACAGGGATGCAGGCCTGTCTCACCTGCGGGCGTTTCGTCGGCTTGCCGCGGACCAGATTGAAACCGGCCGGGGGGGATGGCTCACCTTGGAGCGTGAATGGTCCATGCTCGAAGACTACATCCAGCTGGAACTTCGCCGCATCAATCGACCTGTAGAATGGATGCTCTTCCCGCTCCCAGACCACATGAAATCGCGTGAGATACCGGCATTTATGGTTCAGCCTCTGGTCGAGAATGCCCTCTGGCATGGACTTGGTGGCACGGCCATCCGCGGTCCGGGCACGCTGAATGTGGAGGCGCAGCCAGACGGGATGGACAGGGCCATCATTCTCGTGCGAAACTCGCGACAGCCTGAGGAGCCCGAACTTAACGGCAAGGCCACAGACCGCCATGCTTCTCCCCGGCGAAGGCGACACGCCACAGACCTCATTCGGCAAAGGCTTGCCTTGATGGAGATCAACGGCCAAGACGCGCTCGAACTCGAGACCACGCAGACTGAAACCCGTGCACGCCTCGTTTTGCCTTGTCGACAGAATTTGTTGAGAATGTCTTGATACCGCCCATTGTTCATCTCCAAACCTCTGCTATCTTGGATATTCACCTTGCATTGAAATGAAACTCCAAACGGAGAACATCTACCAGGTCATTGAGCTTCCCGCTGCTCCAGCCAAAGTCTTTGACGCACTTCTCGATCAAGATGCCCACGTGGCTTTCACCGGAAAGGATGCACTGATTCAACCGCATGAAGGGGGTGCCTTCTCCCTCTGCAATCAGAATCACACGGGTTATTTCCTCCACATCGTCCAAAACAAGCGCATCGTGCTCGCTTGGACCCACAGGAAATTCCCAGCCGGTCACTTCACCACGGTGGACATGCGGTTGTCCCGGAATGAGTTGGGGAACACAACCCTCATCCTCAACCACATTGGCGTGCCGGCAGGAGACGATGGTTGGATGACCGAGTCATGGACGAAGAGCTATTGGTCTTTGTTGGTCGAGCATCTCGAGGAATCAATCGAAGCGGTTCAGGCCTGATCTGATTCCATGGGCCAACGCGGAAGTGGTCCATCTGCTAGGCTTCCCGATTCTTGCTGCATTGAGGCGAACTGGCCGGCCATGGCGATCATGGCACCATTGTCTGTGCAATACTTAAAAGGTGGAATGTGAACGGACCATCCCCTTTTGCTTGCCAGGGCCACCACGCCTGCACGCAATCCTGAATTTGCACTGACTCCCCCCTGTATGGCGATGGCCGTTCGCCCGAAGCGATCGGCTGCCTGTTCCAATCGGGACACAAGCATCTTCACAATGATGTGCTGCAAGGATGCACAAACGTCGGCCTGCCAGCCATCCCTGCGCATGGCTTGGCCTTCCTCGCGTTCTAAGGTTCGCAATACAGAGGTCTTCAGGCCGCTGAAACTAAAATCCAAGCCGTCCATTCTCGGGGCGGAAAAGGCGAAAGCATAGGGATTGCCCTCCTGAGCCAAACGGTCCACGTGGGGTCCTCCAGGGTAAGGAAGGCCAATCATTTTTGCCACCTTGTCAAACGCCTCACCAGCAGCGTCGTCCATGGTCGTCCCAACCACTTCAAGTTCCCAAGGCGAGCGCACATCGACCAACTGTGTGTGTCCTCCTGAAACCGTTAGGGCCATCATGGGGCCGGTCGGTGGGTTTGCATCTTCCAACCAATGGGCCAGCACGTGGGCCCGCATATGATGAACAGGCCACATCGGCACCTGCAGCGACCAGGCCAAACTCCGCGCAAAGGCACTGCCCACGAGCAGTGATCCGTGCAAGCCCGGCCCCCGTGTGTAAGCGATGCCCTCGATGTCCTCCAACGCACACCCCGCCTGTTCGAGTGCACCGTTTAGCACTGGCACGATGTGACGCTGGTGGGCCCGCGATGCAAACTCAGGCACCACGCCACCGTACTTCGCGTGGATGTGCTGGGCTGCCGTGAATTGTGACAGGAATACATTGCCGCGCAACACAGCGATGCTCGTGTCGTCACAAGAACTCTCAATGCCCAGCATCAGCTGGGGCTTCACCGGCGCCCATTCCGTTCCTTTGCGTTCAGCCATCATTCAAAGCAGTTGTGGCATCATTTCTGTTGCGAAGGTCGCGGTCAGACGATGAACGAACACGCTCCCCCCTCCCAAAAGCCCGAATCCCCGGCTCCCCGCCGGAGAAGGAGGAGGGTTATGGTCTGGACCAGCGTTGCAATTCTGCCCATTCTTCTCCTGTTTGCACCCCCGACACAAAAATTGGCCGTCCGGTTGGCTGTGCATCATTTGAGCTCCCTTCTCCCCTCGGATGCTCCACCAACTCAAATCTCCATCGGCTTCATTGGCCTTCACCATCGGCCGATCGGGATTGCCCTGTACGATGTCAATTGGTCGCTGAAAGACACCGAGGAATCACTCCTGCGCATGGAATCCATCGCGGTTCAGCCCCTAGGACTTGACCCATCGGCATGGGACCGGATTCACCTCAAGGGAGTGCGCATTCAACCTGCGCTGTTCGATTGGTTTGCCCCCGTCCTGTCTTCCCCGACAGCACAGGAGTCCGATGGAGCAGCCATCGCCGTCGGGCATTTGTGGCTTGAAGACATTCAGGTGCCCCTCCCTTCCACATTGACAGGTGGCGTGGATTCTCTCTTCGTGCATCTCGCGGACGCCGAGGTGAGTGACTTAATTTGGGATGGAAACCAATCGAAATGGTCTGAAGGCCGCGCCGACCTCAGCGCATCGGGACTGTGGAAGAGCCACCCGTTTACCATGGTGTTAGAAGGCGAGGGGACACACCATGGCCTTGGACTAACCCTTCGAGAAAACACACCCGGCGAAGGATTTCCGATTCTTGGACACGGCTCTGCCATACACAGGCTGAATTCGGCATCCATTCGGGCCGATCTGTCCACACACGAGGCGGACGTCGCATTGGAATTGGACGTAGGCTCCCTGAAGACTTCGGTGGGCTGGTCGATGGACTCCCTCCAATTGAACTCGCTTTTCCTCGACGTCCCCAGCCTGTCCGCACTGTATACAGATGTCCCAGAAGCATCGGGAACGCTTGACCTTCGCGGTCCTCTTCAGATGCCAATCACAGGCCTTTCCAACGGCCCTCCAGAATGGGGAATGCCCGAAATCCAAGGCGAACTGACATGGAACGGAACCATTGCCGCCGACAGTCATCCCCTGACCACCCATTCCGGCACATGGATTCCTGCATCGGGAGCGGTCGAAACCAAAGCCTCAATCGGTCCCGGTTTCTTTGGCATCCCCCACCATTTTCTCACGTTGGATTTGGCGGGAACCCTCCCCAAATGGACCGCGACCGCAAACGATCAAGCGGCCCTTTCTCCCCTGAATTGGAACGGCCAATGGTCCATCGAGACGGTGGGGCCCTCCCTGGGCCTCACCTCCGGATCGGGAGACATTGCATTCGAGATTCGTCAACCCGCGGCTGACGGCTGGCTGGGTCAGTTCGACATCGATGGCCGGTGTGCCCCCTTGACGCTGTCCGAATCCCTTGAGCTCTATGGCCTCGTCTCTTGGAAGGGAGAAGTCACACTCCAAAATGACCTCACCCCTGAGTCCTGGTGGACCCATATGGACATCACGGATTCACGTTGGATTCCCAAGCGGGGATTCGGGTCATCCCCCACCACTGGCGCTCCATTGTCCATGCACCGTTTCTCATTGCAAGCTCGAGGAACAGCAAGCGAATTCCTGGCGATGCTGGATGGCGACTTCGCCAAAGGCAGAATTGAGGGTCCCCTAGATTCAGATGGATGGACCGGCCCCGTTCAGCAGGCCCTGGCTTCCGGCGGATTTGCCTCCCCGCCGCAAAACCCAGTCGGTTGGACGGACTGGACTGTGGACCTCACATTGCTTCAGGATGACCTACTGGAGCGGTGGAGCTCAGGAACCCACTCCGTCGGCTCACATTCGACACTCACCGGCTCTTTCGTGGATGGCGCTTTGGTTTCCCGAATCGACCTCACCGCCCTGCACAGCGACGACCTGCGGACGGGTCCTTTGACCTTGTCGTTGACCGGAGGCACCTCTGCACTTCACTTGGAACTCGACGCCAACGGAGCCCAATATGGAAATGCGGGCCACTTGGACAGGGTGACACTGGATGCCGCCGTTTCAACCGGAACAAAATCGAAAATCAGCCTCGAATGGGATGCCCCATTTGCAGGTGAAATCGAGGTCCACCACCAATTAATTGGCGAAAAAGAGCACTTGGTCAAAGCCGAGGTGTTCAATGTGGAACACGCTTCGGGCATGTGGATTATGGACACCGCGCTTCAACGCGAGTTCCAGTGGACCGGAGCAGACTGGACCTCGCTCGTCGTTGACGGGTTTGCATTGGCCGGCCCACTCGGACGTGTCGCGCTCGGTTCAATCACATTTCCAGAAGGACGCCCTTCAAAACTGGGATTGGATATCGATGGTGTTCCCATCGAATCTCTGCCCCAATGGGCTGGAAGCGCACTGCAATTTGACGCGCCAGACTTGGGCGGCACATTAAATGGCCGAGCCGAAATCAACTTGTCTTCCCTTGAAGCAAATGCCTACGTGCAGTGGCAGGACGCGACAATCCCACCCTATGCGCTAGGCGACCTCTGTCTAGACCTCGATTGGGACGCTTCATGGTCTGGTACGGTTCAGCAATTTGTAAAGGACCAAGAGGTTCTGGTCGCCCATTTGGATGATACAGGAAAGGCCGAGCTGTCACTGAACAATTGGCCCCTCACCCTCCTCAATCCGCTCTTGGACAAGGCGGGGGTGGACTTGGATGGCACTGCTGACGGTTCGGTGCAGGTGACCCTAAAAGATGGGATTCCCAAGACTTTGGGCCAAATTGAACTCGATGTTCCAGAGCTTCACGTGGATGCCACGGGAAGCTGGCACACCATTAACGGTGCACTTCAACTGGAGCCGGGTTTCATGGGTATGGACCAAGCACTGGTCACCGATCAAAACGGCCACGACGCCAGACTGAACCTCTCCATTCTGCACGAAGACTTCACGCAATGGAACTATGATTTGGGCATCGAACTTGGCGATGCCCCATTCAAGGTGATGGACCTGCCTCCCGGAGCAGACAGGCTCTTCCACGGAAGGGTCTTTGCAACTGGACAGCTCGATGTGTCAGGTGACGAATCGGGCGTGGCCATCGAAACGGCGCTGCGCAGTGAAGCGGGAACCCAATTCACCCTTCCTCTGGATGCTCTCGAAGGCACGGACATCCCAAGTGGCATTCAATTCGTCGGTGGCCAAAGTCCGCCGGCTGCAGATGTCAATCCGAACCCCTTTGACCTGAGCCTGTCCCTCGGTATTGAGGTGACCCCGGATGCCGAGTTGGCGCTTGTACTGGATGGCCGCGCTGGAGAACGGGTCGATGGCAGGGCGAGCGGAATGCTGGAAATCGCGCAAACGGCAGCGCTTCCCCTCACCGTTCAAGGCGGACTGAACATCGTCGAGGGTAAATACCGCTTCAGTCTGCGCGACCTGTTCACCAAACGCATCGAAATCGCCCCGGGAGGACGCATTGATTGGGATGGCGACCCCTACACTGCAGAATTGGACCTCTTGGCGTTTTCATCCATGCGGGCCAACCCTGCCCCACTTCTTCCCGGCGCCGTGGACCGCGGGAAAACGCGGGTTGAGGTCGGGATGGGCATTCGGGGGGCGCTCGAGGCCCCCCACCTCGATTTCACCGTGACGTTTCCAGAGTACGAGGAATCCAATCCTGCCATGCTCGCCGAAGTACAAGGCGCACTGGCCACCCCTGAAGCCATGGAGCGACAGGCCTTCGCATTGCTTGCAACAGGCCAATTCATCCCCGCTGGAGCCCAAGGTGGATTCTTGTCTCAAACCGCGGCGGCACAGGCATCCGAACTTGTTTCCGCAAGAATTTCAGAATGGCTGAGTGGAATGTCCGAGGACCTGGACATTGGACTTCGGTATGTGCCTTCCTCTGTCACCTCAGCTTCCACTGGGATAGGCGGAGAGATCGCCCAGGGTCCTGAGGAAGCCTTCGAGCTGGACCTCGGCCTGAGCCTCCTGAACGACAGGCTCCAGATTTCGGGCAGCCTGGGCACGACCGGAATGGATGGGCTTTCGCTGCAAGGTTCTGAGTTTCGCGGTGGGCTTGATGTTCGCTACCGACTGACTGCGGACGGTCGCTGGGAACTGCAGGCATACCGTTTGCCAGAAAGTCAATTGGACGAGGAGCCCAAGCAGGGTATTGGTGCGGCGTACCAGCTCCGCTTCGATCGCCTCCGCGATCTCTTTGGGTCCAAGAAAACCACGCCTGCGATCGAAAACTGACGCCCCGTACCTTTGGTCCATGCGTTCTTTTCTCGTCCTCGCTTTGGCCCTCGCAATGGGGCTCTCCATTTGCGCCCAACCGACCATCAACGTGAGTGACCTCCCCCAGGGAGGTACGGTCTACCTCCGGGCAAATGGCCTGCCTCCCCTCAATGCTGACGAAATCAATTTGGCCGGATCCGATGTGACTTGGAATTTCAGCGACCTCCTTTTTCAGGGTGACGCACAAACGGAGTATTCACCCATGAGTGCTGCCAGCTTGACCACGCAGTTCGTGTTCTCCTCGGCCGATCACTTCACGGCATTTGAACTCCCTGACTTCGGCGCAGACCTTCCCATTCCCATTAGTGGCGCCACGGTCTATCGCGAGTACGGAAACAATGCCTATAGGACCATTGGCGTTGGCATCACGACCGACCTGTTTGACCTCCCTGTGAACTTCACAGACGAAGAGGAGCTGTTGCCCCTGCCCCTGACCTACGGCGCGACATTGGACGCGTCTTCCGCCTTCGCTTTGGACCTGGAAGGCCTCTTCTACTATGCCACCGACCAGGTCATGGACATCGAAGTGGATGCTTGGGGGACGTTGCTGCTTCCCGGCGGAGCGTACAATTGCCTCAGGGTGAAACGCGACTTTTCCGCGTTGGACACCATTGGTGTGGCTGCCGCGGACATCGGATTCACCATCCCCAGAGAGGGCACTGTCTACGAGTGGTATGCCCCGGGCGAAGGGATGCCCGTCCTGAGCGTGCAGACGTTCGTCGACATCCCTGCCATATGGCAGTTCAAGTACTCAGAAACGGACGGTGTCGAATCCGCAGCCGCACCTGAGGACTGGAAAATGGGGCCCTCCCCGGTTCGCGAGGGACAGCGGTTGGGGTGCCCTGGCCTTTCCGGGCACGATGTATTGGTGACGGATGCCACAGGCCGCGAATGCTTCCGCGGTCAGCCGGACGGCGCTGGACCTCAAACGGGACTCTCTACAGCGGGTTGGGGAACAGGAATCGTATTGGTGACCGACCTTGTGTCAGGCCAATCCACTCGGGTGGTCATCCACTGACGCCACCCGCCAAATCGAGCGCTGTCTCTGGCTTTGATGCCGAGGAAGGAGTAAAGGTTCCCGCGCGTTCTTGGAGCCAAGCCTTGCCGACCCTACGGTTTCGGAACACCCGAACATTGGGCCGCATTCGGCTCATCATTTGATACAGCCTGTCCCGCCACACAAGCAAGTGGGCAGGCACCACGACGGCCCTGTGGTGCACCCCTGCGAGGGCACTCTGCTGGGCAAGCCAAGCCAAGGCCGCGCGATCGAGCAGAAGGTGTGCCCTCGGAATGACGATGAGCTCCGCCACTTCGCGGTCTCCCAACAGCTCAAGCCGTTGGGCTGCCACCCTTTGCATGAGCGGCAAATCCACAATCAAATCCTCGGCAAGCTCCACGGTAAGCAGCCCTTCCGAGAAATGGAACACCCCATAAGGTGCTTGATAAGTAAACGCGTGGCCCATGGTGGCAATTTGCGCACGACCACGGCCTGAATGACAGGGGGTGGCTGTGCTCTATCCACAACCCCACCCTGAATTTCCACCAACGCCCTCAGGGACAGGCGTACTCCGCCACATCCCCCTCGGTTTCGGGAGGCAGGCAGAATTGAAGTGCAGCCGTGTGCTGGCCTTCGACAAGTTCCTGCACGGAGGGCTTAGAAATGCCAAGTCCATTGACGCGCTGCTGTGTGCGGCTGGCAAAGAGCCCCAACCCTCCCGTGATGTTGGTGTATTCGGGACGCTCTTGGATAATGCCCGTGACCGGCGCATTGACTGCGAGGTAGGTGTCGAGCTCCTCATTGGCGATGCTGAGCACGAAGTCAAAGCAGCGCACCCTGTCGATGTTGTTGTTCCACACACCCAGCTCCCGGGTGATGAGCGGGTCGAAATCGAGGTTGTTGGCGAGGAACAGATAGAAGGACTCTCCATTCACGGGAAGTTTGATTTCCTCTCCCCCCTCGTCGTCGGAAGTGCCCTCTTCCCCCAAATCCCAGCGCAAGACGCGGTCGGTTTCAGAGGCCAACTGGGTGTGGGCGGCATCGGACCAAATGCGCTCGGTAAACTTGACTTCAACAGCCGCTTCATAGCGCTTGGCACCGGGTGTGGACGACCACTTGAAGTTGACGTTGGGGTAGGTCACCATCCCCCCTGTTCCACTGGCGAAATTCAAACTGAATCCCGGAATGCCCGAGGGCGGGTTGCTGATGTTGCCCAGAGACTCTCCGATCAGTGTGGTGGTGGCGGTGAGGGGTGAACGGCCGTCGGCAAATCCAATGGTCATGCGGTAGACGCGCAGGGCCTCGGAATTGTTGTTTGGTGCAATCTCAAGGCCGTCTGGCGTATCAAAGTGATAGGCCCTGTATTCGGGTCCGTAGAAAATGCCGTTGTCGTCCTTGTCCTGCATCAGGGTGTCCTCGGCAGTGAAGGAGACCAAAGGCTGCTCAAACAAGGCGTCGTCTGCGGCAAATCCCTCGACCGTAATCGACACCTCTCCCTCAGCGTACTCGCTGCTGTCGGCGACCATTGCAAACTCGAGGTTGTTGCCATCGCCGAGCCACGTCCGGTTCACCCGAACCCACTGCTCACTGGCATTTGGGTCCAACAGACAAAACGCCAAGGTCCGCTCTTCATAAGGGGCATTGAGGTCCACATCGGTGGAGCACCCTGTCGAAAAAACGACGAGAAACAGGCAGGACCACAACAAGAAACGCGTTTCAAACATGGCCGCGAAGTTAGCGTCCGAGGCCCATCAGGAAGGCCATGGTGTCCACACCGTCTGCGTAATCTGACAAACCCGGGTGCTGGGCTTGTCCAAAGGACAGGCCATTGACCCCCACCCTGCATTGGATTTCAGATGATCCGGCCTCGATTCTCGTCTCGACCTCTTGCAGGTCGTCATAGCGCTGATAGTGGAGCGAACCCACCGGTGAAACCCACTGGGCATCCTCCTTGAGCAGCACGAATCCGTTTTCGAGAAGGTCCACTGCCTCCATGAGCCACAGTGCTTTGTGATAGGTGTAGTTGTTGTAGTACCGGTGGTGATCACCCAAATGGCTCCAATCCACGAAGGCTGCAAACAAGCGATTGAGATCAAAGTCCCGCGGAACAAAAACTTGGGTCACGTTTCGGCACCCGAGTCCGAAATAGCGAAAAATGTCCTGAGACAAAGCCTGCATCTCTTCATGGGTCTCGGTCCCGTCAAGCACGGCAACCGAAGTCCTCTGTCCGCGAATGATGTGGGGCACCTTGCTGAAATAGTGCTGAAAGTACCTGCCGCTGTTTCTGCTGCCCGTGGCGATGACCGCGTCGAACCCGTCGAGTCGATCCACCACCTCGACCTGTTCTCCAATGCCGGGACACACGGCAGACCACCCCTCGAGGAGGGCCTCGGTCAATCGGGCATCATCGCGGCTGGGCTTGACCCGAACCCGATGGCCCGACACCACGCCACACAGAATGTCATGCACCCCAACGAAGGGAATGTTGCCCGCCAGCACCAGCCCAAGGGTGACCGGACTCCTCTTGCCTTCCGGGATGGCCAGCCCGTTGAGCCAGGCCTCCACCTCGCGCTCACCCAAAGCAGAACACCACGTCTCAGCAGCGTGCCGAACCTCACTGGGCGCAAACCATCCGTTGGCGTGTTCGGCAGAAGCCATTGCGGCATGAAGCGGTGCCCAAGCCTCGCTTGGGGCTTCTCCCATGGCTTCCGTCCACCCCTGACGAAGGGCGGAAAGCAGGGAACGGGCTCGATCGAGATCCGAGTCAACAGAGGGACTGTACGATTCCATAATTCAGGGGCATTTCAGCGGGCACAAAGATGGCCGCAACATCTTCAGGGTTGGAAAGGTTATTTTTGAAACAGCAACACTTTGTCTCATGGCCATCATGATTACCGACTCCTGCATCAATTGCGGGGCTTGTGAACCGGAATGCCCGAACAATGCAATCTATGAGGGTGCCGCAGAATGGACCTTTGCCGATGGCACGGGACTGCAAGGTGATGGTCAGCACCCAACAGCGGGAACCGTAAATGCCGAGGCCACGCAAGAACCCGGCAGCATGGACGTATACTACATCGCCACGGACAAGTGCACCGAATGTGTAGGCTTCCACGACGAACCCCAATGTGCCGCCGTCTGCCCGGTGGACTGCTGCGTCGACGACCCGGACCACGAGGAGACCGAGGACCAGCTGCTCGCCAAAAAGGCGTTCATGCACCTCTGAAGGTTATCCTTCTTTATATCAGATAGTTAACACCCTCACGTGACGGTAGCGTGACAAAGTGAAAAACTTTGTCGCATCAAACTGCCTTGCTGCCCCACGCTCCGACGCGCCCACGGAGCACTGTGGACCCATTCAAAATCAGCTTGACTTTGCGCGATGCACACCGGCGATGTTGCGCGTCTACAAAGTCTTTTTGGCGACTGGCTACCCCCAGAGCGAACTTGTGAGGACAATGAAACGCTTACTTGCTTGCCTGGTGCTCAGCGCCTCGCTCTCTGCCTCTGCTCAGGATGATTGTGAGCTGTTCAATATCCAAGAGATTGCCGCAGAAAATATAGAGCTGCAGACGGAATCAAGGACCTCCGCCCGAACGGCGTTGGATACCGGAATGTGGCGATGACCGATGGCATCCTTCTTCCCGACTATCGCCTGCCAACAGAAGCAGAATGGGAATACGCGGCCCTGTCCCTTGTCGGCAACAGTGGTGAGGAACTCATCACCAGCCGTCGCACCTACCCCTGGGATGGACACTACGTGCGAAACGATGACAGCCGCGGCAAGTTCTATGGTGAGATCAATGCCAACTTCGTCCGGGCCCGCGGTGACTACATGGGTGTGGCAAATGCACTCAATGACGGTGCTGACGTAACGGCTCCGGTATACAGCTATGCGCCAAACGACTACGGCCTTTACAACATGGCAGGCAATGTCAGCGAGTGGGTGATGGACGTGTATCGTCCTGGAACTCTCCAAGACGCTCAGGAATTCCGCCCCTTCCGCGGAAATGTCTTCTCCACGAAACTGCTCGATAGCGAAGGAAACGTGGCCGACAAGCTGGACTATGTGCAGTATGATGTGTCTGCCATAGAAGGGTTCATCGAATCGTATTCAGAGGCAACCGAAGGCAGCTTGACCTCAGAAGGCAGCAACCTCATTGACGCGTTGAATCAGAAAATCGAGAACGCCAACGAGAATCTCGATGAGAAGCGCATGGAGGATGCCATGATTCAAATGGACGAGGCACTGGACTTGATTGAGGAGAGTGAAGCCCCATGTGCACCGGACCTTCGAAGAGGGTGGACGCGCAACATCACCAACACCCCTGGACAGATGCGTTATCGAGAGGTCACGCTCGAGGAAAATATCGGTCGCCGCAACTATCAAGTTGCCGACAATATTGACTATCTCGACGGTGACAAGGAGAGCAGCATCTACTTCGATCAAGACGAAGACGGAACGGTGTACGAATACGGAGGCACCTCGTTGATCAACGATAATGTCCGAGTCTACAAAGGGGGAAGCTGGAACGACCGGGTCTATTGGATTATTCCCGGAACACGCCGCTTCCTTGAGGAAGACCAAAGCAGCTCTACCATTGGTTTCCGCTGTGCGATGACCCGGGTGGGCTCACCCAAGGGCAATGCCATGGGCAACAACTGAGCCCAACGGGACACTGTTCATTCCGAACCCCGTGGTGGCCTTTAGCCTCACGGGGTTCGCCTTTTCTTAACCCCATGAACCGTACGCCTACCGAAGCGCTTTTGAACTGGTTTGACCGGTCCGATGGGGTCACGACAGACACCCGAAAATGCGGCCCCGGCATGCTCTTTTTCGCCCTCAAGGGCGAACGTTTCGATGGGAACGTATTCGCCCACCAGGCGTTGGAAGCAGGCTGTTTGGCTGCGGTTGTTGACGACCCAACCGTGTTAGGAGACAACGTATTGCTCGTGGAAAACGTCCTGCAGTCACTGCAAGGCTTGGCCAACTTGCACAGGCAACGCTTTCGCTGTCCGGTATTGGGTCTCACAGGAAGCAATGGAAAGACCACCACCAAGGAGCTGCTCCGGGCCGTGTTGTCTGAATCCTTTGATGTGTGGGCGACTTCGGGAAACTTGAACAACCACATCGGGGTGCCCCTTACCCTCCTGTCCTTTCCCAAGGATGTCGAGTTCGCCATTGTCGAGATGGGGGCCAACCACCAAGGCGAAATCGCAGCCCTTTCCAAGATTGCTGAGCCAACCCACGGGATGATCACCAACGTGGGGATGGCCCACCTCGAGGGCTTTGGTGGAATCGAAGGGGTGAAGAAAGGCAAGCAAGAACTCTTTGTCCATTTGGCGTCCAAGGGAGGAACGGCCTTTGTCCCTGCATCCGATGACGACTTGATGGACTTGTCCAAACTGGAGGGATTGGTGCGACTGTGTTTTGGCACGGCGGAACACCCTCCCCTCTCCTGGAGAATTGGTGAAGCACCCGGTGCACCCGTCTATTGGTCAATGGAACCGCCCGACCCAGGTCCTTGGCACCATGCAACAGGCTCCCTGAAGGTCGGGCTCGAAGGCCAACACCAGCTGGCCAACATGACGGCAGCCATGGCCGTGGGACACCACTTTGGGGTGCCCCCTGAGTCCATTGGCAATGCCCTTGAAGCTTTTCAACCGGTCCAACAGCGGGGCGAGGTGGTAGAAACCAAAACCAACACGGTCATCATCGATTGCTACAACGCCAACCCGAGTTCGGTCGAGTCCACCCTTCGCGCCTTTGCCGCATCAGGTCACACCAAGCCCCTTGCCATTCTCGGCGACATGATGGAGCTCGGCGAACATGCCCCATCGGGTCACCAACTCGTTCGGGACGTGGCCGCCAATTGCGGCATCGAATGTTGGACGGTGGGAAGCCTGTTTGCTCAACACGCGCCTGGCGACCAATCCTTTGATGCCCTTGATGCCCTCCAACGCCTTTTGGAGAACCAGCCGGAATCGGGACGGACCATCTTGCTGAAAGGGTCCAGATCGATGAAACTGGAGACGCTCGTCCCTCACCTATGAGCATCAGAACAAGGAGACCTTCGGACGTACCTTCGCCACCATGGATTTCATTGCCGAACTGAAGTGGCGCGGCTTGCTGCATGACGCCATGCCCGGCCTCGAAGAGCAACTCGAGAAGGAACAGACCGCTGGTTACGTAGGCTTCGACCCCACAGCAGACTCCCTTCACATCGGGAACCTTGTTCCTGTCATGTTGCTCGTCCATTTGCAACGTGCAGGCCACCGACCTATCGCCCTGGTTGGGGGCGCAACCGGAATGGTGGGAGACCCCAGCGGGAAAACAGCAGAGCGTCAATTCCTTGACCTCGATGTGCTGCAACACAATCTCAATTGCCAGAAGGCCCAGCTCGAGCGCTTTCTCGACTTCGAAGGGCCATGTGCTGCCCGGGTGGTCAACAACCACGACTGGTTCAAAGACTTCAGCTTTCTGGACTTTATCCGCGATGTCGGAAAGCACATCACCGTCAACTACATGACGGCCAAAGACTCCGTAAAGAACCGCTTGGAAGGCGGCATGAGCTTCACCGAGTTTAGCTATCAGCTGGTCCAGGGATATGACTTCTACCACTTGTGGAAGGAACACGGCTGCATGCTGCAAATGGGAGGAAGCGATCAATGGGGCAACATGACAACAGGCACCGAGCTCATCCGCCGCAAGGGCCAAGGCCATGCCTTCGCCCTCACAGCGCCGCTCATTACCAAGTCAGACGGGTCCAAGTTTGGCAAGAGTGAAGGAGGCAACGTGTGGATTGATAAGGCCCGAACCAGCGCATACAAATTCTACCAGTACTGGATCAATGCGGCGGACGAGGATGCGGCCCGCTATATCCGCATCTTCACCTTGCTGGACAGGGAGAGAATCGAAGACATCGAGGCAACCCATGCTGAAAATCCGGGTGCCCGACTGCTTCAAAAGGAGTTGGCTGCGGATGTCACCCGCCGAATACACGGAGAAGAGGACCTGCAGACTGCCATGGCTGCCACGGCACTGTTGTTCGGGAAGTCCACCGAAGAGGACCTGCGGGCTTTGCCGGAGCCTGAGCTCCTCAGCGTGTTTGAAGGGGTTCCGCAGCGTGAAATTTCCCGAGAGGCCTTGTCATCTGGAATCAGCATCATCGACTTGCTGGCCGGTGGGGACGCCCCCTTCCTTTCTAGCGGGGGGGAAGCACGCCGTGCGCTCAAGGAAAATTCCGTCAGTGTCAACCGAAACAAGGTGACCGCCGACAAGGTGGTCAACGCGGACGACTGCATTGGCAGCGGTCTGGTGTTGCTTCAACGCGGGAAGAAGAACTATTATCTGATCCGAATCACGGACTGAGGCTACCTCAATTGAAGAGGGCTGCCATTTCCCGCCCCTCCACGAGGTACAGGAACAAGACCAGCAAGACACTGATCACAAGGCCGAGCGTGGCCTTGCCCAAGTCGCTCAGCACCATGGGCGCCAATTTTGTTCGGTCGAGCTCATTGAGCCGCAGGCGAAGTGCCACTTCGCGCCCCGCCAACATCCCGAGAAACACCCACGTTGTGCTCATTGGCACCTTGGCCCCAATACCAAGAGTGTCGAACTTGAAAATCAGCAACACCATGCCGTAAAAAAGGTCGATGAAGGTGGCTGATCGAATGTCGGCAGTGTTGGTCTTTACCCGCACAATTTTCTGGATTTCGCCGCCGCGCTGATAGAAGATGTAGCCCAACATTCCCACAAGGACGAAGAGGGCAAAAAGAAACTCCCACAATTGCACTTGAGCTGGGTCACCCAAGTAGACCAGGATGTTGACCAAGTCCTGAGTCAACCATTGGCTCCACAGAAAACCTGTAGCAAACCATTGGGTGATGGTCCAGAAGCGCTTGTTCCGCATCAACCCTTGTCCCTTCTCCATAGGGTGTTTCAAAAAGAAGCGCTCAGTTAGACGGCTAAGGGCAACAAAGGCAACGATTGCAAAGAGGAAGGCCACCCCGTACCCACCGAGGCTTTTAACCAGCATCTTGGGCAACGCCTTAGGCGCAAAAAAGGTCAGCACCAGGAAGGTGGTACTCACGGGTATTCCCAGCCTCGTAATGGCCATCAAAGCCAAAGGCGGAAGGATATACCAGATGGTAATGGTCGGAAAGTCAATGGGCTTGACAGGGTCTTGGAACAGCCCTGCATACTTCCCAAAGGTCAAGTCTCCCCCCTTGCCTCCCAGGTATTCTCCCATGCCGAGGTACCCCATGGTCACCACGATGGCCATGATGCCACCAGCAAAAAGCCAGAGCAACCACCATGGCTTGTCCTCATTCGAGGTCAAAAATGTTCCAAGCGTTTGGATGCTGTCGTTGCCCACCACCGAATATGCGGCAAGCGTAAAACCAAGCAGAGCAATCCATGACTCCATAGCGCGGCGAATCTACGGGGTAGCTGCGGGGCTATCAAGAAATGACGACCTCATTCCACCATCAAATTGCACCCCCTCACTTCCGCATGATCAAAGCGGCCCAGCACTTCGAATTGCGGTTCCGAAGAAGTAGAAATGGGCCTCACAAGGTCCTGTGTAGAAAGGAAACAACAGCTCCCAAGGTTGGCCAAATCCACAATGTCCAATCTCCCTGTAGACCCTACAGCCGCTTCAGAAAATGGATCATCGGTGCGGCGGATGCGAATCCTCATCCAAGGGGGAAGCCCAAAGGTTCCCGCCCCCTTCGACCACGCCTGGCTCAACAACTCGGTCATCCCATACTCACCGTAAATCGTCCGGCAACCAAACGCCTGTTTCAAATGGTCATGCACACGTGCCTTTACCCACTCTTCTCGTCTGCCCTTCATCCCCCCCGTTTCCACCAAACAAACCCGGTCCGACAAGGCCCCCCGTCCGGAAGAACACCACGCATCCGCTGCATCCACAAGCGCCCATGTGACACCAATCAATACTGGCGTTCGGCCTGCCTCGAGCGTCCGGTCGACAGCATCAAAAAGCCCCTCTGTATCATCGAGATAGAAACCATCGGATGGCGATTCATCTGGAAGAGACCAGCCTGCAGCCCTCAAATCTTGGACCATGTGGACCAGACTGCTGTCCTGACGTTCGAGGTATCCTGGAAGCAAACCCAACACAACGGCTCCTACAGCCCCTGCGGGTCCGTACACACGCGCGAAACCCGATCGGGCACTGAGTTGGTATAGGCGCGGGGTCCGCACTGTGTGGATGCCCCTTCGCCCTGTGTCTCCCGTGGTGCCGCTTGTCCGAAACACCAATGGTTCCGCTTCTTCCTCCGCACCTTGTGTCCAAACATCCCCCCACTTGAATGCCTCAACTGGCAAAAAGGGAATGCGCGATGCATCGTTGAGTTGCATCGCGTCTTCAGGCGTCCACCCAAGGGCACTGCACCACGCGCGATACACTGAATTGGCGTGGTACTGCAAACGGAAGGCCGTCAGAGAAAAGGCCTCAAACTCGCCCCCATCCCAACTGGCTCCATTGCGGATTCCTTCCTCGAGACGCAACCGCAACTCCTGTGCTACAGTCTGCCATTCCGTTAGGCTCTGTTGGCCGCTCAAAGCATCTCCACGCTGCATGGGGCGCAAAATGAGGCTTAATTTCCCACCATGGAGACGGAAGCCAAGATGAAATCACAGGCCTGGACAGGATGGGTTCTGACGCTTTCAACCGCAGTCTGGATTGCCGGGTGCGAGCCTCCCGTGTCTCTGCCTCCGGAACCCCGCATCACCTCAGTGGACTTGATCACGCTCGGCGAGACTGGCGAATTGTCCATCGGATTCGAGGACGGCGATGGCAATTTTGGTTTGGACCAGTCGGACACCACCGGGTCGTTTTGCCCTACGTGCCCTTTTCATCACAATGTATTCTGCACCTATGAGGAACAAAGGGATGGTGAATGGACTGCAATCCCCCTCGACCCCGCCATTGGTCAGGTTCCGTTCTTCTATCGGGCGCCCAGAATTGAACCTACAGGACAGAACAAGGCGTTGCGGGGCACCATCACAGTGGAATTGGCCCCTCGCTATTATCTGACCTCAGACTGGGACACCCTGCGCTTTGCCATCCACATCGTGGACCGAGACCTACAATCAAGTGACACCCTGAGAACCTTGCCGGTGCTCAAGCCTTGAAGATTTCTGAATACCGAGACACCAGGAGCCCCATCCGCAGGCCCATTTCCTCGAGCACGTCTCCCATCTCCTTATAGGCCATGGCACTCTCGGGCGTGTACCGCCCCTTGCGGATGTCCTCCTTACGGCTCTTTCTCATCTGCTGTCTGATGCTGTCCAATTCGATGAGGGTGGACTCCACCTTCCCCATTTCCACCTCTGCTTCACCATATGGAAGGGCAATGGGGGTGTTTAGGTTGCCCAATGTGGCCATGGCATCCGCCAGCAATTCCATCATTTGATTCAATCGCTTCCTCTGTCTCGGAACAAAGAACACGTCGCCCCGCTCCCGCTCCAGTTGGAGCTCTCTAAACCGGTTTCCAAGCTCCACAACCTGACTCATCTCAGTCGTCCACTCCAAAAGGAACTGAACTTGGCGGTATGTAGAGCCAGACACCTTGCTCCTGGCCAACCTCTCGAGAAACCCCTTGATCTCCGTCTCATAGCGCGCTCCGAGACTGTGACATTCTAGGAGACGGTCTCCGATGGCCTTGCGCTTGACCACATTCAACGCTTCCAGCAATCGCTTCATTTCTGCGATCATGTCAGAGACCAACGCGTGATGCCGCTCAGCCTCCCTTTGGGCCTCGAGAACCTGCAGTTCAGGGGCATCCATCACACTCGCAGTCACCAAGGGACTGCGGAATCCACGCATGCCTTCGCCTGGGACCAACCACCTGACAAGCCAGAGAATGGGACGGGGAAAGAGGCCAAAAACAACCGCGATTGAAACGTTGAATCCCGTATGAAATAGCGCAAGGCTGATGGTGATGTCCAACGATTCATGGCCCATCGGCGCGAGGAACCAATGCAGTCCGTCCAAGATGAAATGCAACAACGGCAGGGCGAGGATCACACCAAACAGATTGATGAAAAGGTGGCTCAGTGCTGCTCGACGGGCCTCGCGACCGGCAACCAAAGAAGCAAGGATGGCGGTCGACGTGGTGCCGATGTTGGCGCCAAGTACCATGGCTGCGCCGCTCCATTCCGAAACCACGCCGCCAGCGGCAAGGGTGAAAATCAACGCCAACATGGCGGAGGAACTCTGCAATGCGATGGTGCCCGCAATGCCGATGACCACAACACCAATTGACCCCCCCCAACCAGCTCCACCGAACTGTCCCAAGAAGCCCGCCAACCCCGCCTCTGTGATGGGCGGAACTCCCTCTTTCAAGAGGCCCAAACCAACGAACATCAATGAAAACCCAATGATGGCCTCTCCAGCCGAACGGATTCTTCTGCGCCGGGCAAACAACAGGGGCAAGGCCAAGGCCAAGATGGGCAAGGCCAAACTCCCCACGGAGGGTTTGCTGATTGTCAACGCCACAAGCCAACCTGTCACTGTCGTGCCGAGGTTGGCCCCGAGGAGCACGAAATAGGCTTCGGACAGACGCAGCAAGCCCACTTGAACAAAGCTAACTGCAATCAAAGAGGTCACACTGCTTGACTGAAGGAGGCCCGTGACGCTGAGGCCCGAAACGTACGCCCTCACAGGACTCCGGGTCACCGTGGACACTGCAGATCGAAGTCGACTTCCCGTCAGACGCTGGATGGACTCGCTCATCAGCATCATGCCGTAGATGAACAGGCCCAAGGCGCCGATCAGGTAGAAAACCTGCAACATTGAATTCATAGTCTTTACCGAAGGAGGTCGAAGGTCGCGGATTTCAAGCTCCCCCCAAAACAAAAAGGGCCGCCCAGAGGCAGCCCTTTTCATGGACTTTAGATTGGATTACTCCTCGCAGTCCGTCGCGAAAGCACCGAGAAGCATGAGCAAGTCACTCACGGACGTCGTTCCGTCGCCATTGAGGTCAGTCGGACAGTTGTTCTCTGCGGTCACCTCGCAAGTGCCGTCATCAAAGGATGCCGTCTCATCGTAGTTGGTGGCCTCAGGGTAGGTACAACCATAACAATCATACGTGCAACTTTCGTCGGCAAACAGAGCAATAGCTGAGTAGTTACAGGCCGCACCATCGGTACAGCCGTAGGCGGAGCTGTTTGCTGCACCGGGCGTTCCGTTCTCCTCCCAGCTGGCTTGCCAGTTGTTCGTGTCGCCGTTGTCCAAGTCTGTCTGGATGAGCTCGAGTGAAGAGCAGCCACCGTCTGGGCTGGCCACGAGTACGTTGCCAAGCAGAACCACCTCATCAGAAGGCCATGGAGAAGCGTCGTCATAGGTTATGGAATCCACCACATTCGCGAATGAATCTTGTAAGACAACAGTTCCACCGCCATTGCCCAAGTTTCCGTCTTCCATCAGGTATGAGGTGATGCCCATCCCCGAATAGGTGTTTTGCGCGACCGCACCGGGAACAACCAGGAAATATGACCCAGCGGGAACCACTGCATCCTCGGGGAAAGTCATGGCCAAAGAGAGCAATTCAGGATTAGAAAAAGCAAACCAAACCTCATATCCTCCGAGTGCAGCCTCCTCACCAGCATTATAAAACTCCACAAACTCCCAATCAAAATCACTCCCCTGACTTTCACAGGGGTGGTAGTGAATCTCATTGATTAAAATGTTGGGCAACGTGTAGTAGCAAAGCGAATTGTCAATGACCGTTGCGTTCTCCTGGTAATTCAATGCCTCTGGGTCATCGCACCCCGTGATGAGACAGCTGCCATCGTCAAGAGTGGCCTCGGGGTCATAGTTGTCCGCAGCCGGGTCGGTGCAGCCTTCAACGCTGGCGCAAGTTCCGTTGTCTTCCTCAGCCAATGCATCATAATTGGGATATGCAGGGTCCGTGCAACCGAGGCGGGTTACATCGGAAGCTGATCGCGGCTCAACCTTGAACTTGCTGAAGGAATACCCCAGAGGCCCAACGACTCTGATTTGTGCTCCCAACTCCACAATCCCAGTGCTGATTGCCTCATGGCCCAAATCGTTAATCACGCATGAAGAAGCAGACACATCCGGATCCAACAACTGGCCATCATCGATTTTCCACTCGTTGAACTGGTTGCCTGCATCAGTCACTTCACCCAAAACACTCACAAGGGCCCCTTCCCACGCATCTTGGTTGACGGCTTGTGTATTGAGCACTTCAGCTTGTGGAACTGTGTTGCCATTGGAAATGATGGTCACAATCGGGGTGTCAAAAAAGGCAACCCCGTACAAATCTCCAGGCACCCCTGTGATTTCCACCTCATCACCAACCGCGACACTGAAGATGGATTCCAAAGTGGGGCCTTCTCCTCGCACCCAGATGCCCGAGAATTCTCCCTGACCATTCTGGATACTGAACACACTTTTGTTCCCAATTGGGTAATCCCAACCATTGTCATCTGTGCTGTCTGCAACGAATACGCCCGTCACAACGCCCGATGTTTTCACCAAGCCCAAAGGCTCAACTGCGGTGCGAACCTCTTGAATTGTAAGGGTGGGAATGAAGATGCAAGACCCGTCGTCCTCCGTCGCACTAGGATTGTAATTGATGGCGAAGGGGTCGGTACATCCGCCGTTGTTCTCTGCACAAAGCCCACTGAATTCGTGACTGTTATAACCTTCAAGGGCATTGTTTAATGCATAATCATTGGCCAGCACAATCCACTCGCTGTCTTCCGCTGTGGTGCCCGCAGAAGCTGCCCAATCTCCCCCATTTCCGAAAGAAACCTGAGGCTTTCTCCGAAGCGTGTTGTTCTGGGTGGCGTTGCCGTTTCCAGCCACTTCCCATCCACTGCCCGGGTTCGCTCCATAAGGGTCACCCACAACATCAATGAGGGTCCAATCCCCGTCGTTTCCGAAAGAAGAAACCTCACTTCGAATCAAAGCCCATGCGTCATTTCCATTAAAGAAGTATGATGATGGCAATGTTGCATCAGCACTGTCCAAAAGTGCAGACTGGGCAGCCGATGAAACAACCAAATATGTCTCGCCGGCTTCAATGGAAGCCCCTGTCGAAAACTCATTCCAATAGTCCCACTGCTGGTCGTTCGCATCGGTATTGTTGGCTCCATTGGATTGATTGGCCAAGCTGTATAGCGCCAAACTCACAGGCCCATTCGTGGGGTTGTAGATCTCGAGGTACTTGTTATGTGAGGACCCTTCGGCGTATTCACTGAAAAACAGGTCACATGGCTCGCTGCCTATGCAGCTGCCGTCGTCGATATCGGCTGCCATGTCATAATTCTCTGCAGAGGGGAAAGTGCATCCGTAGAGAAGAACATCGTCCGCACTTCTCGGGATCAACTTGAAATCTCCAAAGCCATAGTGCAGTGGACCGGTCACCTGGAACTGGGCGTTGATGACCACTTCACCGGTGGCTTGGTGGTCCCATCCGCGATCGTCAATCCGGACTTCACCGGTGCCGTCGTCGATGCCCCATTCTCCATTGCCCAAATCAGGGGAAGTCACCGTTCCCGTGCACTGAATGAGGACACCTTCCCACTCTTCCGAATATGCAGCAGCCGTACCGAGCGCTTCAGCAGCAGGCAAATCATTGCCTTGACTGATGATGTTGGTCACCAGAAGATTCTCGCCGACACCTTGAATTTGGGTCACCCCGAAAAATTCAGACACAACCCCCGTCAGGGCCACAAAATCCCCTTGTGCTACGGCGACTTCTGGGCCGAAACCGAACATCCCGCTGTATTCCCCAGTGCCTTCCTGCAGGCTAAACAGGGTGCCGTAAACGCCCGTTACGATTCCGCTAACGGTCACCAATGAATCCGTAAAGACGGCTGGATCAAGCGCTTGACCCTGCTGGATGGTCGCAATGGAAATGGCCCCGTCGACCACCTCACAGCTGTCGTCGTCGATGATCGCACCCGCATCGTAGTTGTTTGCGGCGGGGTTGGTGCACCCCAACTTTTGGAAATCATCCGCGTTTCGAGGCTCGATGCTGTTGCCGAACCCGCCGTTGATTGCGCCTGTGACCCGGAAGACATCACCCAACATGGCGCCCTGCTCCGTGTATCCGTCGTAGCCCATGTCATCCACACCGTGGCTGCCGGACCCGTCATCGATGGGGAACTCACCAAAGTTGTTCGGTTCTCCCACAATCGCGCCCGTGATCTGGCACAGCACGCCTTCATACTCCTCGAGGTTGGCGTCGGCTGTGGAAATCACGGCCGGCGCAGGAAGTGCGTTTCCACTGTTCAAAATGGACGCAGTGGCGGAGGTCAATTGCGTGCCGCCATTGTAGCTGCCTACAACGCCCTCCACGATGACACTGTCTCCCATGGCGACCTGTGTCGCATCGTCGAACAAGCCCCCTCCGACGTATACGAAAATGCCGCTCCATGCACCTTCACCATCCTGAATCGAGGTGTTGCTCCCGTATGCTCCTGTGACAATACCACGGACAATCACAGTCTGGCCATTGTAGGTGCCGTCGTCGTCAGCGCCCATGTCCTGTTGGATCGCACTGATGGTGACTTCGGTCGGGTACTCGCAGCTTCCATCATCAAAGGTTACGTTGGAATTGTAGTTGGTTGCCGCCTCATCCATGCATCCTCCGATGTCGATGCCATCCAGTGTACACTCCGCGACCAAGAGGGCAATGTCCGCTGCAGTTTGTTCCTGACCGGGATTGTGGTCAAAGCAATCCGTAGCGTCGGAACCATCGCAGTATATGGTCCAGTTGGCACCATTCCAGAACTCCCCGTCAGGGGCCGTCGTGGTGCGGAGGGCATACCCATCCTCAAATTCATGGCAGGTGTTTGAACCGTCTTCTCCAATCACGCCAAAGAAGTCCGCGATGACCCCCGCAGCGTTGTAGAGGGCGATTTGATCATCGCCATTGCTGCCGGCTACACCACTTGAGCCCGCGACAAAGTCCGGAGCAAATCCATAGGCTGCTTCAAAATCTGAAGCGGACGCAGCGATGTAGATGCACCCTCCATCATAAAGGGTTCCATAGTTGGTCAAGTAGAATTGAGAAGAGCTGGTTGGCTCAGTATTGCCATTGGTCCAGCGAATGAGGTACCAATCGGTCATGTCGATGTTGGAACCAGAATTGTTGGCGACTTTGACAAATCGAGCCCCGGAGTCATCTGTCGGATCTGCAATCATGGCCAGGTGGGCTGATTGCGCATATAGGGATCCTGTCAGCAGGACCGAGAAAAGCACGGAAGTAAACTTCCACATTTCATGTCGTTTCATCATGTGGGTATTGGCTAGGTGCAAAGTAGGACCTAATTATGTCCCAATCGGTCACAAAGGGCAACCTTAACGCTATAGAAACAGGTAATGTGGACGGGGTTAAAACAGGATTCGTTAAGGAGTGAATAATGTCCCCTGTACTCCACGAAAAGTTCTTCTGTGATGAGCCGTATGACCGCAGCGGAGAAGGGCCGCTTTGTGGACTGGTGTGGGATACCCTTTGTTCCCTTCCCAGCCATATTCGGGATGCTGCACTGCCAATGATTCCATATGTTCATCGCGATGGGTCTTGGCCAATATGCTGGCCGCCGCGATGGAGAGGAAGCGCCCGTCTCCCTTGACCTCACAAGTGTGGGGTATGGAATGGGCCCGAAATCGGTTTCCGTCAATCAGGAGGTGATCGGGATGTCGGGCCAATCCATCAATGGCCCGATGCATGGCCAAATATGTGGCCTGCAGGATGTTCATCCGCTCAATTTCCTCGACGGAAGCCCATCCAACACACCACGCTGCTGACTCAGACTCGATGGCTTTACGCAACAGGTTTCGCGCATTCACATCAAGCCGCTTGCTGTCGTCAAGGCCCAAGTCCATCCAATGCTTGCCGTGGGGTCCCGGAATGACTGCTGCTGCGGTCACAGGTCCGGCAAGACAGCCACGCCCAGCTTCGTCAACACCGGCTTCTACCCGACCGTCAACGAGAAACGACTGAAGCCTGCCCATCACCTTGTGTGCTCTGTTTTTTTACCATGGGTACCCCTGCATCCTCAGCAGCCTTCTCCAAACAGCCCCACAACAATGAAGCCGTGCGCTCCCAACTGAAGGCTTCGGCGCGGCGCTTTCCCTTCTGCACAAGCTGCTCGCACAAAGCAGGTTCTCGTTCCAACCTGAGCATCGCCTTGGCCACACCATCGGTATCAGCAGGGTCCACCTCCAGCCCAGAACCACCGGAAACTTCAGGGAGTGACGTTCTGTCCGAATGAATGGTCGGCGTCCCTGCTGAAAAGGCCTCAAGGAGTGGAATTCCAAATCCCTCAAACCACGGAATAAAGACCAACCCTCCTGCAGCCGCTAGAATTGAGGACAATTCATCTTGAGGAAGCCATCCCGTCTTGTGAATGTGCGCCTGGATGTTTTCAGGAACATCGTCCATGGCATCTCGGACATCAAAGCCCCGTTTTCGCCAAATGGCCTTGCCCACCAAAAGAAGGTCCCAAGTGCCGCCTTTAATTCTGTAAGTTGTGAATGCCTCCAGAAGACCCTCGAGATTTTTACGAGGGTGTTGGGTTCCAATGAACACGAAGTACGGACTGCCTCCAGTCAAACGGGTCTGAATGGACTGTGCCTCTTGCTTGGCGTCCAGTCCAAGGGGGTTGTGATATGCGGCCCCGGCACCATTGTACACCACATCAATCTTCGCGGCATCGACCCCATACTGCTGCTCAATGTCTTTCGCACTGTAGCGGCTCACCGTGGCCAGTCGAATCGCCTTCCTTGCAGCCTCTGGAAACCGACGACGGTAATGACGCGCAACGCCGGCTGGAAGCCACTCGGGGTGATGTTCAAAATTCAAATCATGCTGAACGGCCACCTGGGGGACGGTGGTTCGTCGACTCAGAAAACCATCCGGAGAAAGGAAAAGATCAGCCTTGACCCGCTTGAGCATCCACGGGATGCTGTAGTCCATCCATAGGTCAACCAGAAAAGGCCGTCGAGCAGGGGGCAAGACCCAATGAAGGGTCACATTTTCACCCGGGAAAAGGGCTTCCGGTGGGGTTCGGTCGAAAAAAAGATGGAACTCGTGCTCAGGGTGTCCTGACACCAGACGCTGAACCGTCTCAAGCGTGAACCAACCGATGCCGTCCAACCGACCCGGAACAACGAGGCGCGTATTGATCGCGATGACGGCCATGTCGGCGAAACTAAGCTTCACGAACGGGTGGTGGAAAGAACCGGCATACTGCAATGGCGAAACCGTTCGTTCTCGTCTCGTCCCGGTGCATCTTGCACCTAGACCTGAACCGCCAACGACCACAACCATGACGGACCATCAAGCCCACACCGCAGAAGGCGATGCTGCCCTATTGAAACGCATTTGGGGTTGGCGAAGGCCCCTCATCATCGCCGGCGCCTTGGGGGGCATCTTCAGTGCTGCGGCCACTTTTTTGATTGAACCGGAATTCCAATCCTCAGTGGTGCTCTTTGCCTTGCCGCAGCAGAGCATCGGAGCGCAATTCTATGAGGCGGAGAAGCGGGAAGACATCCTGGCTTATGGCGAAACGGAAGACGCAGAAAGGCTGTTGCAAATTCTCAACTCCGATCGGGTCCGCCGTCGCATCATTGAGAAATACGATTTGTGGAGTCATTACGACATCACCAAGAAGGAGTCAGGAGCGCAAGCGGCCATGGCCAAGGTCTATGCCGGCAAGGTGGATGCCGCATTGACCCGTTATGGCTCCATTCGAATCGATGTATTTGACACGGACCCGAACATGGCACGTGACATCGCAAACGACGTCGCCAACCTGACGGACTCGGTCTCCAACCAATTGAGAAACGACCGGGCCATGGAGGCTTTTCGTTATGCAAAGCAGAGCCTCGAGCAGCACCAAGCGGGAATCGAGCGAATGGAGGGTCGCCTCGCCGCCTTGCGCGGGGAAGGGGTGTATGATTACCCCGTCCAAATCGAAGGATTAAATGACCAATATGCCACTGCCTTGGCTGAAGGTTTTCGCTCCCGAGCAGCTGAAATCCTCGGCAAGATGGAGCGGCTCACTCCTTACGCCAACGAATTCAACCAACTCACCACCAAATTGGAAGATGCCTACGAGCAAGAAGCAGTGCTCAAGAAGCGTTTCGACCTGAATAAGTTGGATGCCGAATCCCAAATACCCGCTGCCTTCGTGGTGGATCGCGCTGCTGTGGCAGACAAAAAAGCAAGGCCTGTGCGCTGGCTCATCACGGTGATGGGCGCCATTTCTGTCGCCTTGGCAGGATTGGTCTTTTTGTTGTTCCGGGACGCCGTGAATTGATGGGTACAACCGGGACGACCCCTTCGACCCGGAGCCAAAGGCCCAGTTCCTGGCGAACCGGACCTGAAGGCACTGCAGTGGCTTTGGCCGCTGTCTATGCCGTGCTGCTCGGTGGCGCGATTGCCGCCAAGGCCTATCCCGTGGCCCTGATGCCCATTTGTATTGGCATTGTGGCCCTCGCATTGGCGCGGCGCGACCTTCTCCTCCTGGGCCTGGTGGCCAGTGTCCCTCTGAGCCTCAACCTCGAACAACTGGAAATTGGCGGCGTCGGACTCTACCTCCCCACCGAACCCCTGCTTTTTGGCTTGCTCCTCTTGTTCGGGCTAGACCGGTTACGCGGACTGCCCCTGAACCCGGGCCTTGAGGCCCACCCCATCACGCGGTGCATTCAGTTAATGTTCATCTGGCTGTTCATCACCACCCTGACCTCAGAGGACCCTCTCGTGTCGTTCAAATTTCTGGTTGCAAGGGGGTGGTTTGTCGTGGGCTTCTTTTTTCTGATGGCGCCTTTGGTTCGCATCGAGAGGCACCAAGAGCGGTTTATTCTGCTCTACCTCGTGCCCCTCCTTGCGGTCATCGTCTACACGGTCATTCGGCATGCGGGGTATGGTTTCGAGAAGCAAGCCGGACACTGGGTCATGGACCCCTTTTTCAAAGACCACACCAGCTATGGGGCGGTTTTGGCCATGTTCTGGTTTCCGGCGTTGGTCATGTTTCTGAAACCGCGGAAAAACAGCCTAAAGAAGTTCGCTCTGGGCGGGGCCATTCTCATTCTGTCCATCGGACTGATTCTGTCCTTTACGCGAGCGGCGTGGGTGTCGGTTGTCGCCGCCGGCGGCATTGGAGCACTGATGATGCTCGGATTTCGCCTCAGAACCTTGATGGCCGGCGGGATTTTGGGGCTGTTCATGGTCCTCTTGATTTGGGACCAACTCATCATCACTTTGGAGCGGAATGACCAAGACTCCTCAGATGATTTGACCGAACATGTAGAATCCATCAGCAATGTCTCAAGCGACGCATCCAACCTAGAGCGCATCAACCGATGGAGCTGCGCGATTGCCCTTTGGAAAGAGCGGCCCATTGTCGGCTGGGGACCGGGAACCTACCAATTCGTCTACGCCCCACACCAGCGCTCCGAACACAGAACCATCATCTCAACCAACAACGCGGACCGCGGAAACGCCCACAGCGAGTATCTCGGGCCCTTGGCGGAGCAAGGCATTCCGGGAAGCCTCGTGATGGTTCTGCTTTTGTGGCTGGCCACGGTCATGGGGTTCCGGATTTACAACCAAATGCGCCGGACGGACAGATGGGGGTCAATGTGGGCCTTGTCCATCTATCTCGGGCTCTTGACCTACTTCATCCACGGGGTCCTGAACAACTATCTGGACACCGACAAGGCCAGCGCCCCTTTCTGGGGGTTTCTCGCCATTTTGGTCGCCCTTGATTTGAGCATCAGGAAAACCGAGTCGTCAACAGGGCCGTATCGTCCGCTGGACTCGCCGTCCCCCGATGGCGCTCCCATTCCACAATGATGGCGGTGTTCATTCCTTCGGCACCCACCGTTCGGTCCGATTCAACCAGGCGCTGAAGCCGATGCTCGCCGAAGTCCTCTCCGGCTTCGTTTTCCTGTTCGACAAGCCCGTCAGTAAAGCAGACGAGCGTAGACCCTGGAAGGGCATCCAAGGTGCCCACACCGACGACAGGCAAAAGGTCGAGCATGCCCAGACCCGGGCACCCTGCACCGAGGAACATACCAGGGCCCTTTTCCGGAACGAAGAGCGGTGGATTGTGACCGCAATTCACGTAGTCTATTTTGCCCTTGACCGGGTCGTGCAATGCGAAAAAGAAGGTGATAAATCGCTCACCACGCGCACTGCTGAAGACGCGCTGATTCAGCGACCGAACCAGCGCTTGGAGGTCCACCTCTCCCCGCTCGAGATGGGCGTGCAGATGCGCTTGAAAATTGGACATGAGAAAGGCGGCAGGCATTCCTTTTCCGCTCACATCTGCAATGGCGATGGCCATGCGTCCGTCCCCGAGTCGAACAGCGTCATAGTAATCCCCACCCACGTGATGGTGAGGCCGATAGCGCGCTGAAAAGCTGCGTCGGTCATCGTTGGGCAGCACCCTGGGCAACAACATTGACTGCATCTCGCCAGCAAGCTCCAATTCCCGCTCCAATCCAGCTGTTCGAATGCGCTCCATCGTGAGCAATCGGTTTCTCAGCGCCACAACAAGCACATTGGTCAGGGTTGTGATGAACCGAACGTGCCTTATGGAAGGGCTCATGCCACGGCCCTCTTCCCGATCGCCCATGACCACATAAGCGATGACGTCTTCTTCGTGCTCCACGGGAATGGCCAAATCGAACTCGACTTCGGTGTCCCCGGCGACAATG
>CACAUH010000002.1 GCA_902535565.1 uncultured Bacteroidota bacterium
CCATGGAGATTCGACTGGATACCGCCCGAAATAGAGAACAAAAGCGCGAAGAATGGAACCGGGAGATTGAATCGCGAAAGCGCGCACTCGACGACATCGGACAGCGGCTCGATGCTGCCAGAATCCATGCCGCTTCCAAGATGTGCAGCGCTTTGACTGGACACCTCGATCATCTTAAAATGCCAGATGCATTGCTCCATGTTCAATGGGAGGCATCCGAACGTCCCGAGGCGAGCGGCCCCTCCCGGCCCAACCTTATGTTCACGGCAAATGCGGGATTGTCTGCACACCCCATGGGCAAAGTCGCATCTGGTGGCGAGAAAAGCCGGGTCATGTTGGCGCTCAAAGCAGCACTGTCAAAACACCTGGACGTGCCCACCCTCATCCTCGATGAAATAGACGCCGGCGTCAGCGGAGACGTCGCAGCCCGAATGGCGGATTTGATGGCCGAAATCGCCTCCCGGAGCCAAATCATCACGATTTCCCACCTTCCCCAAGTCGCCGGACGCGCCAACCGACACATGAAGGTGTGCAAGTCAACCGAAGGTGACCACGTTATCACCCGCCTCGTTCCATTGGATGAACAAGGACGAATCGAAGAGCTGGCAGCAATGTTAAGCGGATCGGAAATCGGAGATACCGCAAGGCAACAGGCTCGAAGCCTAATGGGCTAGGCTCAGAACTTCATGTCCAAACCAATCGACGGCAAGAACGGAAGCTGATCCACCCGCTCTCCCGTCACACGGTTGATGTAGAAAATATTCGCCCGAGAATAGACATTCGTCACCGAGGCATTGGCATCCAGCTCGATGCGGTCCCCCAACTTGAAGGTTCTCCGAACACTCAGGTCCAAGCGGTGATAAACGGGAAGCCTTCCCGCATTGAGGTCAGCATAGACAATCCCCAATTCTAGTGGATTACCCCCTACATAGTTCTCATCAATTCCCTGCGAGATGCCAATCGGTTGATAGTACCCCTGCGTCTGCGTAAACGGCAAGCCCGAGCCAAGGTTCCATCGCGCTGAAAACTCGGTCTTGTGGCGCTTGCCCAACTTTCGAGAAGCGAGGAGATTGATGTTATGCCGACGGTCGAACACTGGGTCGTACCAGCGAAACCCATCCCATCGGTCCACATTTCCAAGAGAGTAGACCACCCACAAATAATTGAACTTGTCCTCGTATTTCACCACCACATCGACACCTTCCGCGCGACCAGTCTCGATAATGAAATCCTTGCGCTGGCTCTCAGGCACATCCGCGAACTCATAGGTGTCCGGGAAGAGTTTGTTGCGGTTCTGGTTGGTCAATTGGGTGAACCACTTCGTGTATCCCTCCACATTGACGTTGATCCGTTCGGTAAGATCGAATTCGAACCCGCCCACCATATGCGCAGCCGTCTGCAAACTGTGCGTAATCTCATTGACCTCGCCATCCGGACCAATCAATTGATCCTGAAGGTTAGATGGGCCGGAGAGGAATCCATAGAAGAGGTTGACCACATCGCGGTCTGAGTTTGCTGAAATAAGGTTCTGACTGTAAAGGCCTCCGGCAACCTTCAAACGAAGCCTTTCAGAGGCCTTGTACTTGATGCCAATCCTCGGCTCTGGGCTGAACTTGGCCAAGGAGCTATAGTACTGGATGCGAATGGACGGGTTCACAATCCAAGGGCCACGCTGCCGCTTGTAGTCAAAGTAGCCAGCGAGCTCCGTTGTGTTTTCTGCCTGCTCAACCGATACACCGAGGGCGTTGAATGTCCGAAAATCCGTGCGCAATCCCACCGCTTGAATACCATAACGGGCTTCATCGTCTCCAAGGACATATTTGAAGTTGAGACCGAAATTGAACCCGTTGACTTGACTGTAGCGATCCGGCACACCCTCTTCTTTCAAGTCAATCCGATAACGAGAACTGGCGAAGTTACCCTTGATCAACACAGCACTTCCCGTTGGCACAACGATGAACTGACCGCCACCGCCCACATTGGTCCAGTCCAAGTTGCTGAGCGCCTGATAACTCACGTCATCGTTGAAAGAGAAGCCAAAGAGACTCATCCGGCTACCAGCCCCTCCAGCAAAGGTGACCTTGCCGTAGAGGTCCGTAAAGTTAAACGGCAGCCCTTCCTCATCGATATAACGGTAAAGCACCTTAGAACTCTGTTCGAGATAACTGCGTTTGCCACTCAAGATGAAAGAGGTACCACCTCCACGGGCAGTCCGCTTGCCCAATGGTCCCTCCAAAAGCAGTTTGCTGCCAAAGGGACTGGCACCAATGCGGCCACTCAAGCCAGCGAGACTCCCATCTCGCGTGGAGATGTCCATAATCGAACTAATTCGGCCACCATAGCGACCACTGAATCCGCCCGTGTAGATGTCGGCGTTGGAAATGATGTCCGTATCGAAGACACTAAACAAGCCAATGCTATGGAATGCGTTGTAGATGATCATCCCGTCCAACAACACTTTGTTTTGGACTGGAGAACCCCCGCGGATGTACAACTGTCCACCTTGGTCACCCGTGGAAACAAAGCCTGGCAATGTCTGCAGGACCTGCACGAGATCGGGCGTTCCGCCTAGGCTGGGAATGCGCTTGATGTCCGCCGGCTGAATGGATTCAACCGACATCCGGACCGTATTGAGTTGCTCTCCCCGTTCAGTGGAAATGACCGCACTCTCCAACTCAATGAGTCCAGATTCAAGCACGATGTTTTTCGTCACGACACGGTCGTCAAGCACCACAACTTCAGTCCGATATGGTTTGAATTCGACACTTGAAACAATCAACGTATACGTTCCTGCGGGAATCTTGGACAGGCTATAGTAGCCCTGAATGTCTGTGGAGACCCCGTAAGTTGTCCCGTCAAGGACCACCGCAGCAAACAAGACGGGGGCACCATCTTCTTCAGCACGCACGAAACCCTTTACCGTGCCTTGTGCCAAAGCAGCACCTTGCCAGCCTAGAAAAACGAGCATCACCAACCAGCCCCATCGCATTGGCCTGGTCGGCCCCGGAGTCCATCCTTGCATGCCGCGAAGGTAGTGTTCTGATCGCCCCTATCGCGAAACCCTCACCATTCGCCTGATGCGCGCCTCCAATTGCTCACTTGACAGCTTTTCACGCAACCGGTCTACAAGAATTGGAAACGAAAACGGTGTTGGATGCTCCGGGTGTGTAATCACCCATTTTCCCTGATTGAGTCGAACCAATACCTCCCTGAGTCGATTCAACTCAATCTGATGGTGTGTCATCTCATCAAAAGCCTGTCGGTACAAGAGGTTGACCGGATCGTGGTCTGCGAGAACATCGAAGAGCAGAGAACTCGACCCTTGCAAATGTCGGTCCTTGACAGGCTGCCCCGGATAGCCACGGAAGACCAAACCCGCAATGACAGCAATGTCCCGAAACTGCCTGCGGGCCAATTCAGCCCCGTTGACTGTTGCCTCCAAATCGTCCATCAGGTGTTCCGTGCTGAACAGGTCACTGTCAAACGCCTCAGCAATGGGGATCGGCTGGTCGCTGAGCAACTCGAATCCATAGTCATTGTAGGCCATTGAAAACGTCATGGGCTTGAGCAAGCTCATCCTGTAGGCCATCAACGCGGCCACACCCTCGTGCACCATCCGGCCCTCCATGGGAAAAACAAACAGATGGTGTCCCTCCCTGCTCTCCATCACCTCCATGAGGACCTGGCCTTCCACAGGCAAGTGACTTCGTTCAGCTTGCAATTCAAGCATGGGAGCAAGGCGCAGCAATTCTGGACTGAGGTTTCGACCATGGACACAATCATCCAGCGTCTCCCTCAGAATACGACTCACCATCGACGTCCATGGAAGCCGCCCGCCCTGCCAAGTGGGAATGCGCCCCTTGGGGTTCTTGGCTGGCTTGACCTGGGCCACCAAGTTGCGGAAACGGATCAGCTCCAGACTCCGCCCGCCAAACCAAAACACATCTCCTGCATTCAAATTGCTGACGAAATACTCTTCGACGTGGCCGACCAGCCCCCCGCTTCGCCATTTCACAGCCACCATTGTGTCGCCGACGATGGTGCCAATGGACATTCTGTGGCGCCGGGCTGCGCGTCGGTCCACAATCCGGAACACCCCATCTCCCCCTCTCTCTACCCGCTGAAATTCATCATAAGCGGCAAAGGCCCTTCCACCCGTCGTCACCATGGTCAGAACGTCCTGCCATTCTACGTCGTCCATCTCTGCAAAAGCATGGGTGGTGGCGAGACAAGCCCGAAGTTGATCCGGCCTGAATCCATCCCCAACCGCAAGCGTGCAAAGGAATTGAACCAAAACATCAAATGAGCGAACCATGGGCCTTCGGGGCTCTATTTCCCCTGTTTCAAGGGCCTTTCGCAATGCTGCAGCCTCGAGCAACTCAAGCCCAAACGTGGGCAAAAAGTAGATCTTGCTTTCAGCACCGGGCTGGTGACCACTGCGCCCCGCCCTCTGAACAAAACGCGCCACTCCTTTTGGGCCACCGATCTGAACAATGGCTTCGACAGGCCTGAAGTCCACACCCAAATCAAGTGAACTGGTGCAAACGACAGCCTTGAGCCTACCGTCGTAAAGCGCGTCCTCCACCCAAAACCGAAGCGCTTTGCTTATGCTTCCATGGTGCAAGGCAATGGTGCCGGCAAAGTCGGGATTTGACGCCAAAATTTTCTGATACCAAATCTCTGACTGAGACCGCGTGTTGGTGAAAATTAAGGTGCTCGAGTGCCCTTTAATAATATCAGCGACCCGATCCACCAACTGAACTCCGAGATGCCCTGACCACGGGAGTTTTTCAAATGCCGCGGGCATGATGCTGTCTACCGTGATTCGCTTTTGAATGTGAGAGCGGACGATATGCGCACCACTGACACGGTCCGCCCCAACCAAGGTTTCCATTGCCTCATCCAAATTCCCAATGGTGGCCGAAATCCCCCAAATGCGAACAGCAGGTGCAAGGACTTTAAGGTGCGCCAGCGCCAGTTCAATTTGCACCCCCCGTTTGCTCCCCAGCAGGTCGTGCCACTCGTCCACCACCACTGCAGTGAGTCGGCCGAACCGCTTTGCTGCCCCTTTTTTAGCCAGCAAGACATGAAGGCTTTCGGGTGTGGTAATCAGCACCTCAGGCAGTCGCCTGTCCTGCCGTTGTTTCTGAGATGATGGCGTATCCCCAGTCCGCACCTCCACAGTCCATCCCTGATCATGGTGTTCAAGCAACCGCTCGGCCGAACCCAAAATTTCTTTCGCCAATGCCCGAATCGGAGCAATCCACAACACCCTGAGACCACCAGCCTCACCCCCATACTTGACTGCGGGAACCAAACAACTGTAAGTCTTGCCACTTCCAGTTGGCGCATTGACCAAGCCATCGCCCCCATCCCGAAAGCACGACCAAGTCTCAATCTGAAACGGAAAGGGCGACCACCCCTGGGCAGCAAAAAAATCCTCACCGAAAGTCATTAGACGCGGCGCAAAATCACGACCGGAGGACTTGTTGACATGCATTGGCTCACCTTCCACACTTCAATAATCCCACGAATCGCCTTCGTGTTCCTACCTTTCCATTTATGAAAGGAAATCTGCACGTCTTTTCCGCACTGGCTCTGATTTTGGCCTTGTTTGCGAATCTCAATGAAGCCGAAGCACAGGACCCCAAGTACAACCAAATGCTGGAGGACCTTGTCGATGAAAAATACCAGCGGGTCCTCTTCCGCGCGATTAAGTTCACCGAAAAGGAGAACACAAAAAAACACCCGGAGCCCTATGGATACATGGCCCGGGCCTATCTGAAAATTCACCAGAGTGACGATCCAGAACTTAAGGAGGATTACCCCAAAGCATTGAAAGAGAGCCTGAAGTATTGCACCAAGTTCATCAAGAAGGACAAGGAAATGGAATACGTTCCAGGCCAATCCGAGTTCATCGAGGATTTGCGTTCAGAGACGATCGCACAGGCAGACACCGAAATGGATGCCGAAAAATTCACCCGAGCCAAAAGCCTCTACAGCTATTTGACCAAGCTCGACAAAACCGACCCTTCCGCTTATGTTATGCTCGGACTGGCCAACTACTACGCCAAATCAACGCGAGATGCAGCCGAACACTGGGCAACCGCCATCGAGCTCATGGGCAGCATGACAGGCCGCATTCCAGCCAGCGAAGAAATTGAAAATTTCAGGGATGAACCCCTCACTGAATCCATGAACAACCTGCTCAAGACCGGTATCATTGACGCGTCCGAACAACTCGATGCAGACGGTAAGCGGACACAAGCCATTGAACTGTTGGAAAGCGGCCTGCCCCTGTTTGAGGGTGACAGAAGCTTCATGGTAACCTACGGTTCGATCATCGGCTGATGGAGCTCCAGATGGGGTCCTCCTTTCCCGAGAATCGCAACCATCCACTTCTGAACACGGGCTCTGAGGAAGCCCTGGACCTTCTCCATCTCGAGGACAACGACATCGACGCCACCATTTTCGAAGGAGCAGCGGCGCGTTGCCGGCGAAACTTGGTGGTCCGGAGGGCAAGCACCTTATTCGAATTCAAAAGGGCGTTGGAGTTAAAAAAGCCCGACCTCATTTGCGCGGACCACTTGCTCCCGGATGGCAATGCTGCGCAAGCCATGCAGCTCAAGAACAAAATCAGCCCCCAGTCCCCATTCATCGTAATCACAGGGGCTGGAGAGGAGGAACTGGCGGTCGACTACATGAGAAACGGTGCGGCCGACTACCTCTCAAAAAGAAGGCTGGACCAGTTCCCAATGGCGTTGGACAATGTCCTCGAAGCTTATCGCAACCGGGCACTTCGGCACATCGCCGAGCAGGAAACCGAAAGACTAAATAGAGAATTGCTTGCCTTAATACGTCACGTAGAAGGCGAAAGGGACGAGGAAAAACGCAGCCTGTCGAGGGACATCCACGATCAGCTCGGACAAGGGCTCACTGCGTTGAAACTCGGCTTGTTCTGGGTGGACCGTCAATTGGGCGACCCTATGGATCTGGACCGCGTGAGCACACAAAAAAAGCTGAAAGAACTGGTCGACCTCAACACAGACATCATTCAGCAGGTGCGGGACATATCTCGGTCCCTCCGTCCTGTCGTTCTGGACCAAGTGGGCCTCTCAGCGGGCATCGAGACACTGGTACAGGACTTCAACAAAAACGAGAAAGGACTCTGCGGACTTCATATGGAAACACTTCCGGAATTGCAGGACGATGTCCGAACAGACGTATTCCGAATCGTCCAGGAGGCCCTCACCAACATTTCAAGACATGCCCATGCCAACTTTGCGTATGTGAGGGTATCCTGCCCTACTGGGAAACTGATCTTGGAAATCGGCGACAACGGAAAAGGAATGAATCATGGTCACAGACCATTAGAGCAACCCACTGGACTCGGAATGGTCGGCATGCGCGAACGCGTCAGAAACCATGGTGGCACATTCACCGTAAACTCTCAGCTCGAAGGAGGTACGTCCATCCTCATTGAAATTCCTCTGTCCTCAAACCCATAAATTCCCATCATGGAAAAGAAAACCGTCGTGCTGTGTGACGACCACAACATCGTCCGCGCAGGTCTGCGTCAAATTGTAGAGTCCTTTCGCGACTTTGAAGTGCTGGAGGATGTCGCCAGCGGTGAAGCGATTTTCCCTTTGTTCCGCAAGCAGACCCCTGACATCCTGCTCTTGGACATCAGCCTTCCTGGAAGAAGTGGACTTGAGGTGTTGAAGCAGATCCAATCCATGTATCCCGAGGTCGCCGTGCTCGCATTGAGCATGTACCCAGAGGATCAGTTCGCCATCCGCATGATCAAGGCCGGTGCCAGAGGCTATCTCCACAAGGACAGCGCACCAGAAATTCTGGAAGAAGCCATGCGCACCGTTGTGGAAGGGAAGCAATATATCAGTGCGGAACTGACCCGTCTGATGATCGAAGAGATGGCCAAGGACGATAATGAATTGCCACACAAAAGCCTCTCGGATAGAGAGTATGAGGTACTCCTCTATATTGGAGAAGGCAAAACCATGACAGAAATTGCCAATCAATTGAGCCTCAGCATCAAAACAGTCAGCACCTACAGAAGCCGAATTCTCGAAAAGATGCGCCTGAAAAGCAATTCCGACCTCGTGAAATACATTCTGCTTCACGACCTATCACCAGGTGGAAGTAACCCCATGCAAAAAGCCAACTGATCTCGTCATGAAACGAATCCCAGTGCTTTACACCCGCCAATAATTGACACGGCCCTATCATTCACATCGTCATCTTCAGGAGATCCTCCCCAAGCCCTTGCCTGCATCAAAGCGCCACACCATGTCACTGACCTCTTGCATTCGCCTGGGGCTCGTTCATGGGTCGCTGGCTGCCCGCTCCAAATGGCCCAACACCCTGGACAATGGACAACAGTTGGAATGGACGGCACTGGATAAAATCCCTGAAGACCCGGATGTCGATGTCTGGATCCTCGGGACACACGGGTTAATCAAGGACCGACTTGAAACATTTCAACGTCTGAGGGCAAAAGGTCCTCTGGACATTCCCATTCTCGTCCTACTCAACCCCCGTGAAGAGCAGGCCCCTTGGCTGTCTGTGCGGGCCGACGGCTTCCACGAAACGAGCAGCAGTGCCGCACTGATGGCGCAGCGAATCCAGTCCCTTCTGCCCTTCCCGGAGAAACGCACCAATCAGAACCACAACCTCGGGAGTTCTCTTGCAATGGAGGAATCCGATCACTGGCAAGCCACATTCAATGCCACAGGAGCAGGCATTCTGACCGGGCGGGCTGATTCCTTCTTTCAAGTGCAGACACGCCTTTCCAATTCAGAAATACCCAGCACCATGGAAAGCACAGTGGAGGTCAGCCGCTTGCTTTTTCGCTCCATCCGGTGGGAATTGAACAACGTCAGTGCCAAGGATCTGCTCAACTTGAGAAATCCGGTCTCAATTGACTTGGAATTCGTGGACCGAATGACACCGCTTCACGGTTCCGAATTCCTTTCAAATGCATTGTCAATCGGGCATGACAAAACACACATCGAGAGCGAATGGATCGTCCGTGCCCCCGACGGAAATGCACGCTATCTCAATGTGCAATTGACCATCCCCAAAAACATGCAAGACTGCATCCTCGTGACCCTTCTGGACATCTCTGAGCGCATCCGACTCGAACAGGAGCTTAGAAATCACATACAGTCTCTCGAGGAAAGGGTTCGACAACACCAATAAGACGTCCCCGCTTCGCCTGCCAACAGAGACAGAAACAAAACCATCATAGGAAACCTGTAACTGCGGGTAGCGTCCACTTCCAAAGTTGACGACACCGCCTTTATCGGCTTCAAGATTTGAATGCCGACAGAAAAATCAAGGTTTTAGGCCCCGGTCAGCGGCTGCATAAATCCGCTCAATCATGTCGACCACCTTAAGGCCTTCCAGCGCGTTGGTGGTGATCCGGCCTCGCCCATTGAGTGTGGCCACCACGTTGTCAAAAACATGGCCGTGGTTGGCAGCGCTGCCCTTGTATGTTCCATAGTCGTTTGCTGGATTGGAGGGTGGCAATGCTGGCATTTCATAATCCTGCACCAGACAATACTCGACTTCGTTCATGTATTGCCCACCCACCTTCACAGTTCCCTTTTCTGCCACAATCGTCAAGGAACTCTCAAAATTGGTTTCGACCACAGCCGTGGAAAACTGCAGACTGCCCATTCCCTCCTTCACAAAATCGAAGGTCACAAACCCCGAATCCTCAAAGGCCGTGTTGTGATGATGATCAAAGTCTGCGAAACGTGCTTGAATTCCTTGGATGTCCCCAAACAACCAATACAAGATGTCAACAAAATGGCTGAATTGGGTAAACAAGGTCCCTCCGTCTAAATCAAGACTGCCCTTCCATGGAATCTTGGAGTAATACCGGTCGTCGCGATTCCAAAAGCAATTCACCATCACCATGTGAATCCTTCCAAGTCTGCCGGAGACCACCATGTCCTTCAGCCAGATGCTCGGGGGACTGTATCGGTTCTGCATCACGCAAAAAACCTGCTTCCCCACCTCGAGTGCCTTGTGAAGGATGGCCTCTCCATCCTTTCGATTCAAGGCCATGGGCTTTTCGATGATCACGTGGTGCCCCCGGTCCAAGGCCAGCAGGGCCTGACCCGCATGAAGGCCGTTGGGCGTGCATATGCACACGGCGTCTAGGTCACTGTGGGCACCCAGCATTTCCTCCAAAGAGGAATAAAACAAAAAGTCCCCGAGAACGTCAAGCTCATCCAATGGACGGACATCACAAGCGGCCACCAAACGGCAATCGTCTCGCCTCAGGATCATGTCCGCATGACGCTTTCCAATGTGACCGAGTCCGATGACGGCGAATTGAAGCGGGGTGTCTCTCATCTAAAGGGAGTGCTCTAATGAACCGGTGCAAAAGTGGACAATTCAATCGGTTCCAAACGCAGGCCATGACGCCATCTGCTGAGGCACATGTTTCATTCGACTTCCATACCAACTGAAAGTCTCACCATCCACAATGCGCGCAGCCAATCCACCGCACTCCTCCAAGTGGGCTTCTTTGAATGGAAAAGGTTCCGAAGCAAGCAACACCTCCTCGACACCAGCGCCCACCACATCTTCCATCAAGCGCTCGGGATACCTTCTTTCCTCTGGCCACGGGGACCAACCCCACCAGCGCAGTACAGATTGGATATACGCATCGGTTCCCGCCCACATCCAAGGGTTCCGCCACACCGCATACGCCACCTTTTTGCCCTCACCAGGCGAAAAGGCGTCCCGGCCCTCCGTCCAGGTTTCCCGAACTTCCTTCTCAAGAAGTCGGCCCCGCTCAGCCCGACCAACCAAGGCGCCCAAATCAGACAACAGACGAAACGCGCGTTCCACGGTCCGAACATCACAGACCCAACATGGCACCCCAGCAATCTCCAATGCCATGATGTCCTGGGCTTCGTTTTCTTCGAGGTTGGCCACCACCAAATCAGGCTGAAGGTCCATGATGACATGTGCCTTCACGCCTTTGGTTCCCCCTACTCGCGTTTTTTCACGCCGCAGGTGTTCTGGGCGATTGCAAAACCGGGTCACCCCGACCAGTGCGTCCTCCACGCCGAGGTCCACAAGGGTTTCCGTTAGCGATGGCACAAGGCTCACAATGCGCCGCGGAGGACGCTCCCATCGAATGGGAAACCCCCTGTCGTCCATTCCTTCGAACATATCACAAAGGTCGACCAGCCTTCACTAACCTGCCATTTTTCGCGTATTTCCTGCATGAAATGTCAGATGATTCGTCCAATACCGACATCCTGTCAGTCCATCCGATGCCGTCTCCCCTTGGCACTCAATTTGTTCAGACGACAGCGTCCAACGACACAGTTCAGTAAACAACAACTCTATATACATGAGCAAAATCATCGGCATCGACCTCGGCACCACCAACTCTTGTGTTGCCGTGATGGAAGGCAATGAGCCTGTGGTCATCAACAACAGCGAAGGCAAGCGGACCACTCCGTCCATTGTCGGCTTCGTGCAAGATGGAGAACGCAAGGTGGGAGACCCCGCCAAGCGCCAAGCCATCACCAATCCCACCAAGACCATTTATTCCGTGAAGCGATTCATGGGCCAAATGTTCAGCGAGGTAGGCCGGGAGGCTGGCCGCGTCCCTTACGAGGTGGTGGCGGCTGACGGAGGAACGGCCCGTATCAAGATTGACGACCGCAACTACAGCCCACAGGAGATCAGCGCCATGATCCTCCAGAAAATGAAGAAAACAGCGGAGGATTACCTTGGCACGGAGGTCACAGGAGCGGTTATTACCGTCCCCGCCTACTTCAATGACAGCCAACGCCAAGCCACCAAAGAAGCCGGAGAAATCGCCGGTCTGGAGGTCAAGCGCATCATCAACGAGCCCACAGCGGCAGCGCTCGCCTACGGCTTGGACAAAAAGTCCACCGACCAGAAAATCGTGGTCTTCGACCTCGGTGGCGGCACACATGATGTCAGCATTCTCGAATTGGGAGACGGTGTCTTCGAAGTGCTCTCTACCGATGGCGACACCCACCTCGGCGGAGACGACTTCGATCAGTCCATCATCGACTGGCTCGTGGATGAATTCAAGAATGAGAACGGTGGTCTAGACCTGAGCAAAGACCCGATGGCCCTTCAACGTCTGAAAGAGGCAGCGGAGAAAGCGAAGATTGAGCTGAGCAGCACCAACAGCACAGAAATCAACCTGCCTTACATCATGCCTGTGGACGGCGTGCCCAAGCACCTCGTGCGTTCGCTGAGCCGTTCAAAGTTTGAGCAATTGACCGACGAATTGGTCAAGCGCACCATCGAACCCTGCCAAACGGCCATGAAGGCTGCTGGACTCGACATGGGCGACATCGACGAGGTCATTCTCGTGGGAGGATCCACCCGGATTCCAGCTGTCCAAGAGGCGGTCACCAGCTTCTTTGGAAAGGACCCATCCAAAGGCGTAAACCCAGATGAGGTGGTCGCTGTGGGTGCGGCCATCCAAGGCGGTGTTCTGAGCGGAGACGTGAAGGATGTGCTCCTGCTGGACGTCACCCCCCTGTCCCTCGGGATCGAGACCATGGGCGGTGTGATGACCAAGCTGATTGAAGCCAACACCACCATCCCGACCAAGAAGAGTGAGACCTTCTCTACAGCCAGCGACAACCAGCCCAGTGTGGACATCAATGTCCTGCAAGGCGAGCGCTCCATGGCTGCAGACAACCGGTCGATTGGGCGTTTTCAGCTGTCCGACATCCCCCCCGCCCCGCGCGGAGTCCCTCAAATTGAAGTGTCTTTTGACATTGATGCCAACGGCATCATCAATGTGAGTGCAGCAGACAAGGCCACGGGTAAGGAACAACGCATTCGCATCGAGGCATCGAGCGGACTGAGCGATGCTGAAATTCAGCGGATGAAGGATGAGGCAGTGGCCAATGCGGATGCCGACAAGGAGGCCAAGGAGAAGGTGGAGGTTCTCAACCAAGCCGACAGCCTTGTCTTCCAGACGGAAAAGCAGATGTCTGAATTCGGCGACAAAATTCCAGATGACAAGAAGGCACCGATTGAAGCCGCCATCGCCACACTCAAGGAAGCCCACGCCGCTCAAGATGTAGAAGCCTGCAAGGCCGGAATTGAAGGCCTGAACCAGGCGTTTTCCGCCGCGAGCGAGGAGATGTACAAGGCCAGCCAAGAAGCCGGCGGTGCCGGCCCTGAAGCCGGTGGTGCTGACGCTTCAGGCGGTGCTGACGAAGAGGTCACCGACGTCGACTTCGAGGAAGTCAGCGAGGAAAAGTGATCCCGTTTGAATCCAAAACAGAAAGGCGGCCTCCTGTGGGCCGCCTTTTTTGTTTCGGAACAGAACCGACATAGGCGCAGCGCTGTTGTCTTCATCTACCCAATTTTATGTCGGCCTCCCCTTCCTCTTCGACACCCAATGGCGCCCCCCTTCCTTCAGACTCCGCCAACACTTGGCGCGTCCGGTCCGGTTGGGTTTTGGTGGCCATTGGACTGCTGACAGCCTTTGCTGGATGGCGTGCCGCCAACATTGGGTTCAGCTACGACTTCGAGGCTTTCTTTCCAGAGGGACAGCCTGAAACTGCATTCTACCTGCAATTCCGAGAGGCGTTCAGCACGGACAACGACTTCATCTTGGTCGGTCTCAAGAATGAGACGGGCGTGTTCGATGCTGACTTCCTTCGCGCCACCCGAGAACTTACCAATGCCTTGGACACCGTCGCCGGCGTCACAGAGGTCATCGACCCAACCGAGTTGACACTCCCCGTGCGGGATCCGGTACTGGGCATGGTCTTCCAGCGCCCCCTCCTGAGGTGGGATTCGCCCGAACATTATGCTGCAGACAGCAGCACAATCTGGCAGGACCCGAGGTGGCTGGGCACCCTCTTCAGCGAAGACGGAAAAAGCCTTGCCCTCACCTTGTTGCAAACCCCCATGCTCTCCAAGGAGGGATGTGACCGAATCGCAGCAGAGACAGACGAGGTACTGAAACATTGGCAACTCTCCCAACAGGAACAAGGCCTAAACATCGAGTTACATCGGGCGGGCCGCGCCCACGCTCAGGTCCATTATGTCCGCGTCATGGAACGGGAAGTCGCCCTGTTTGTGGGGCTTGGACTCATCCTCCTGATCACCTTCCTCTACGTGGCCTTCCGAACCTGGTGGGGCATCCTCATTCCCTTGACTGTGATTCTTTTGAGTGGCCTGGGAACCCTCGCCTTCATGGAAATCACCGGCAAGGGCATCGACATCATGACCGTGGTCTTGCCCACCATCATTTTTGTGGTGGGCATGAGCGACGTGGTGCACATCATCACGCGTTACCTCGATGAACTCAGAAGCGGACTTACACCTTTTCCTGCCCTGCGCAAAGCCTTCCGGGAAGTGGGACTTGCCACCTTTCTCACGTCCCTGACCACAGCCATCGGCTTTCTCACCTTGCTGTCCTCTGCGATCGGCCCCATTCGCGAATTCGGGCTTTACACTGCCGCGGGCGTCTTCATCGCGTTTGGCCTCGCATTCAGCCTTCTTCCCGCCGTCCTGATCCGATCCAAAGCCCCCATTCAACATGTGGGAAAAGGCACTAAATCGGCTTCCCCGTGGACCCCTTGGCTCTCGCGGTGGTTCATTCGCATCCTACGCAATCGCCAATGGATTCTGGGGACAACGGCGGTATTGACACTGTGCAGCTTCGGCCTTCTGATGGGAATCGAAGTCAACAACTACCTGCTCGAAGACCTGAGAGAAGACGACCCCTTGAGAAAGGAGTTCAACTTTTTCGAAACGAATTTTTCCGGCGTTCGCCCCTACGAGTTGGCATTGCACTTCGATGCCGATCGCGACGCACTGGCCGAGCCCGGTGTTCTGGCTGCAGTGGACAGCGTGGAAACCTGGCTCTCCAATGACGTGGGTGCCGGCAGTGTCTTGGGGCCCGCTTCCATCGCACGGACTGCTAACCGCTTGCTCAATGGAAACCGACCTTCTGCCGACCGAATCCCGGAAGGACAGGACCTGAATCAACTCCTCAGTCGATTGGAGAAACTCAGCCGAAAAGGCGGAAAGCAAACCGATTCGGGATGGAACGCCGCCGTAAGGGGCGACCTCGGCTTGGCCCGCATCACGGCCAAAACTGCCGATTTAGGCGCCAACGTTCTCGCCGAAAGAAACCGCGCCTTCCTTCAAAAAGTCGACACCTACCTCACCAGCGAATTCGACTCCCCACCGTTCTCTGTGGAGGTGACAGGCACTGCCAATCTCATCGACCTGAACAATCGGTTTCTCGCCTCCGACATGGTACTCGGGCTGCTCATCGCCTTTGGCATTGTCGCCCTAATCGTCGGGGTCCTTTTCCGAAGCCTGAAAATGACCCTCGTTTCACTGGTGCCCAACGTACTGCCCCTTCTTTTCATCGCAGGCTTCATGGGCGCTTTGGACATCGACCTCAAGGTGTCCACCTCCATCATTTTCACCATCGCCTTTGGCATCGCGGTGGACGACACCCTGCACTTCCTCGCCAAATACCGAATTCTGCTCCGCCAGGGAAGACAGCCGATCTGGGCGTTGAGGCGCACCTTTTTGGCCACCGGGAAGGCCATCATCATCACCTCCATCATCCTCTGTGGCGGATTCTCCACCCTCATGCTCAGCAGTTTCGAAGGCACCTTTCACATCGGACTGCTTGTCTCGCTCACCCTTTGCTTTGCGGTAATCGTCGACTTGGCCGTCTTGCCCCTCTTGTTGCTCCCCAAGCGAACTTAACTTGGGTCCATGCTCCCCAGACGCACTTTCCTCCGGCGCGCGGCCGCCATGGCCGCCATTCTGGGGGTGGACCCCACCCGCCTGCTCAGCGCCTCCGCCCCCAAACCCGAACGAACGCCCTCTTTGGTGAACACCGGCGAACGTTACAAAGGCGGTCACATGCTGGCCACGTGGAATCACGGGTTGGTCTCCAATGCAGAAGGTTGGCGTCTGATGCAAGAAGGCGGGACCGCATTGGATGCGGTGGTTGAAGGAACCGCTCTCGTGGAAAGCGACCCAACAGGGTCCAGCGTCGGCCTTGGCGGTCGGCCGGACCGAGATGGCAAAGTCACCCTCGACGCCTGCGTCATGAATGCGGCCGGGGATGCGGGCGGTGTCTGCTTCCTCGAAGACATCGAACACCCGGTCCGGGTGGCACGGACCGTCATGGAAGAGACCCCTCACGTGTTGCTCGCCGGACAAGGCGCCCGGGATTTCGCCGTCTCCAAGGGGTTCAAGCCCAAGGACCTGCTCACCGAAGACAGCCGAAAAGCGTGGGAAGAATGGAAGAAGAGCGCAGAATACAAGCCCATCATCAACATTGAGAACCACGACACCATCGGCATGCTCGCACAGGATCTGGACGGCAACCTCGCCGGCGCCTGCACAACCAGTGGCCTGGCCTTCAAATTGCGCGGACGCGTTGGAGACAGCCCCATCATCGGTGCCGGCTTGTTTGTCGACAATAAAGTGGGTGCTTGCACCGCCACCGGTCTTGGTGAAGCCGTAATGAAGACCTTGGGCTCGTTCCTCGTCGTGGAACTCATGCGCCAAGGGGCCACACCGGCGGAAGCTTGCTTGGAGGCCACAACCCGCATCGCATCCAAAATGCCCGTCGCTGACCTACAAGTGGGATATCTGGCGATGGACACACAAGGAAGAGCGGGTTCCCACGCCATTCACAAAGGCTTCAACTATGCCCAAACACTCAATGGCGAAACGAAGCTCGTTGACGCGCCCTCCATCGACTGACCCATGTCCAGAGCCACATCACTGTCGAGCAAGCAAGGCAACCTTCGCGGTCTCATCCGGTTGGCGCGTCCGCTGAACCTGGGCATTGCCGCCTCCACGCTGGTGCTCCTGAAGTTCGGGTGGTTGGCTCGGTGGCAGCCTGAAGGGAGCGTGGGCCTTCTGCCTACGGTCTCGTTCGCGGAAGGGACCCTGGTCGTCGTCCTGTTGATGATGTCCGGCAACTGGATCAACGCCTACTTCGATGTCCACGAGGACCGAATCAATCGCCCCGACAGAGCCTTGGTGGACCGAACCGTCAAACGCCGGGTTCTGATTGTCGCTCACCAAATTGCAAACACCGCAGGGCTTCTGCTCGCGCTGCACCTCAGCTGGAACTTAAAAAGCCTTCAGCCCATTCTTTTGGCGGCACTGGTGTCCTTCATGCTCTGGCGATACAGCACGACATGGAAATCAATACCGCTGCTTGGCAATGTCGTCGTGGCATCTCTGCTGGGATTGGTCCCACTCTGGCTTGCGATACTCGAAACCCCGTTTACCGAAGCACACCATCACCAAGGTCTTTGGATGGGCATGGCAGCCTATGGAGGCCTCGCCATGTGCACGGGACTGGTGCGAGAACTCGCAAAAGACGCCATGGATGTGACCGGAGATCGAGAAGCTGGAAAAGAGACCTTTGCCGTGCAAAAAGGCACACAAACCCTGCGTGCGTTGTGTTTGTCTCTGCTCATGGTTCTCGCCATCAGCTACTCAATGGGCATCAGGTGGACTACATTGGAAGAGGCCAATGTCATATTGTGGGCAGCCCCTCTTCCTTGCTGGGCATGGTCCGTCTTCATCCTCATTCGCCCTCAGCCCAACTGGAAAGCACTCTCCACTGCGACGCTTTTCACACTCCTTGCAGGGACGCTCCAATGCTTGTGGATTCCCGCGTAAACGTAAGCACCACTGCATCGCAACAGGCCACTCAACGCAGATTCAGGGGCGTTTTCTTGCGCGAATTCGGGGTTTAGGTGTCGTCAGAGGGGGACCCAAACATTCCCCGTCTAATGCTGTGTCTTAGACAAATGGAATCATTCTGATAACACACCCTTAACATCCAAGTGGCACTGAATCTGTCCCTTTGTAATCTACAGGTTAGATATGCGAAGACTCACGCTTGTTCTTGTGTTTTGGATCCCCTTGCTGTCAGCTGCACAAGGCACCATCCGCGGCAAGATTACCGATGGTCAAACAGGTGAAAGCCTCATTGGCGCCAACGCATTCATAGAGGGGACCACCAAAGGTGCAATGGCTGATCTCGATGGCGACTTCAACCTCACCGACCTTGCCCCTGGCACTTACCAAATCACAGGCAGGTTCATCGGGTACACCCCTGTAAAAGAATCGGTTACCATCACAGACAACGAGGTCATCATCATCAACTTCAACCTGCTGCCTGAGACTTTCGTTATCGAACAGGCTGCAGAAGTAGTGGCCAAAGTGGACCGCACGCGCGATGTCTACATGGAAAACATCAAAAAGAAGTCCGCTTCGAGCATCGACTACATCTCAAGTCAGCAAATCAAACGCACGGGAGACAGCAATGCAGCCAGCGCAATGAAGCGAATTTCAGGTGTGTCGACTGTGGGCAATTTCGTTTTCGTTCGGGGCCTCTCAGACCGCTACCTGAAGACCACCCTCAATGGGGCTGAGATTCCCTCTATTGACCCACGCCGGAACACCATCGAAATGGACCTGTTCCCCACCAACCTGGTTGACAACCTCGTGGTCGTAAAAACACAAACTGCCAATCTGCCCTCCGACTGGGCAGGCGCCTACATTTCTGTTGAAACCAAGGATTTTCCTGAGGACTTCTCTTTCAATTACAGCTCCAGCCTTGGCTGGAACACCAACACAACCGGAAGAGACGTCATCTCCAGTGAGCGAAGCAGCACTGATTGGCTCGGGTTCGATGACGGTTTCAGGGCCCTCCCTTCATTGGTAGACGGGCGAACGGCAGACGAATGGCCCACGCTAGTGAATGTGTCCTTCGGCGAACAAATACAGTACCTCATTGACCAAGACGGCGTGAGCAATGAAGACATGAACAACTGTCTTTTGGGATGTGGATTGGGAAGCCTTAACGACATCGCCAACCTAACGGATAGAAACTGCATCCTAGACTGCCTTGGCTACACAGACATGTGGGGGCCCAGTTTCTCTGACTCCCTCTATTTCAACGCAGGAATCCCTGCTTCCATCGCCGCCAACCAAGACTTAACGGACATTGGACAGAGCTTCGGAAACACATGGGAACATGTCACTCGCAGAGCGGCCATGGACATGAAGCACTCTTTGAGCTTCGGCAACCAAACCTCTCTATTTGGACGCCAACTTGGCTACATTTTTGGCGCCCAGTATGGTCGAAACACCCGCGCGTACCAAGACGGCATATATGCCCGTTGGGCTGCAGGTTCCATCGAAGGCACCGACTCCCTCGACGTGCAGAATTTCTATACAGACGAGCGGACCAATGAGACCAACCGATGGAATGCCCTCCTGAACCTCAGCTACAAACTCAACGAGTTCAATAAGGTCTCCCTCATGGGCATGACCATTACAAGCGGCACCAACAGCGCCCGTTTCCAAGAGGGGTTGAACCCACGAGACGGAGACGAAATTCAACAACAGCGGACCCAACGCTATCAGACACGCAACCTCAACACCTACCAAGCACGCGGCGAGCATTACCTCCCTGCCCATGAAATCTCCCTCAACTGGACGATCAGCCGTTCAGAGGGCCAGATGCAGACACCAGACTTGCGCACCTTCTTTAATAATTACATAGACAACGAAGTCGTGCGAACCGATCAAGCTGTTTTCTACGATGAGGACGGTACCGCCTATGACAGTGGCACAACCGAAGCCATTCTCGGCGAAATCGACGACCTCGTTTCCGATGGCGTATTAAATGTAGACTGGGCAACCGATATCGACGGCACCCTCGCCACCCTTGAAGATGAAGGAATCGAATTCCCAGTTGGCAACCTGTCAGTTCCAACTGAAACTGAACGGTTCTACACGATTCAACCGTCCCGATACCCCGCTCCCTCACGCTACTGGAGGAGTCTGGATGAAGACAAGACCGACGTCAAGTTCCATGCCAGCAAGCCCATCTTCGGCAGCACTTCGTGGGAAGGAAAACTCAGCGCCGGACTCAGCTACGTCCGGACCACCAGGACCCAGAGCGAAGACAAGTTCACACTGGCTGAGCAAGGCAATCAATTCAACACTGTCGGCGGTGACCCAACCGCCTACTTCAACGACAGTAACCTCGTCGTCATTCCTGGCCAGAATTACATCTACTCGACACTCGCAACTGATCTAAACAACACAGACGAGGGATCCCTCGGGGTTTTTGGGGCATACGCCATGGTCGATGCCAAAGTCAATGAGCGCCTGAGTGGCAACATCGGAATCCGGTTCGAAAAGGCAGAGATGCAAATCCAAACCGGCCTAGACACAACCGATTTGACCCCGGTCCAAATTGCCAACACCCGCGGATTCCTGAGCGAGGACGACATCATGCCCTCGGTCAACATGACCTACGTTCTCGGCAACATCGACCCCATCACCATCACCAACCTCCGCTTCGCATACAGCCGCACCCTGGCTCGCCCGGTCTTCCGTGAAAAGGCACCGTTTCGAAGCTTTGATTTCGAAACCCTTCAAGTACTGAAGGGCAATCCAGGCTTGCAACAAACACGCATCGACAACGTTGACCTTCGCCTTGAACATTTCCCAAACCTGGGTGAAGTGCTTTCAGCGAGTGTTTTCTACAAGCGTTTTACCGATCCAATCGAACAAAACACGGTTCTTGAAGCAGTCAATACAGAACTCACTTGGTCCAACCTTCCCTATGCCAACGTTTGGGGATTGGAGCTCGAAGGGCGCAAGAACTTCTCGAATTTCACTGACGCCCGCTTCGTCAGGGACCTCACTCTTTCAGGAAACATCAGCTTCATTCGCTCTGCATCCCGCATCCGCCAGGAAGAGCTTGAAACCATCCGTGCACAAAACCCGCTACAGTCAGAAACCCGCCCCCTTTTCGGCCAAGCCCCGTACATACTCAACGGGGTGCTCAGTTACAACAATGACAGCGCCGGATTCAATGCAACACTCGCCTACAACGTGCAAGGCCCTAAAGTGTTCCTCGTCACCTTGGGCTCACTTCCGAATGTGACACAACAACCAACCCCTGTCCTCGACTTCAGCATTGGTAAATTATTGGGTGATCACCTGCGCGTTGGTTTCAAAGCCCGCAACCTGATCAACCCGCGGGACAGGAAAACCCACTTGTACAATGGGCAGCTCTACGATTGGAACAGCTTCACACGCGGACGCACATACACCCTGAGCCTCTCTTACCGGATCTGACCATGACACCGTTCCGAATCCTCACCATCGCAGCCGTTCTGGGCCTCACCATAAGTAGCTGCAAGAAGTACGACGAGAACGAGCGCTTTCTCCACCTCCGGACCCCAGAAGCAAGACTCACCGGATCATGGAGCAGCACGCAAATCATGGCAACCGACACCGCACTGACAACCGCCTCTGATTTCTTCTCCCCGGACGGGCAAATGATGACGGCAACCTTTGACCGCAACGGCTCCGTCACCTTTGATCAAGACGCACAAATGAAGTCCTTTGAAGGAACATGGACATTCAACGATGACAAGTCAGTACTGCACATCGGGGAACTGTCCTCAAATATGACAGAAGACAGTGTAATGCTGGACCTTTATTGGGACATCATCGCGCTCGAGTCAGACAACTTCAAGGTCATCCACTTCCGCGAATTCAATGGAGTGGATATCTCAAGCCAGCAATTTGAACTGCGCTTCTCGAAACAGGACTGAGATAAAACCTCAACAGTCATTTCCGAAAACCTTCAGCCGAGACCAAACTCGCGTTGGAGGTTTTCGACCGTTTGGGCTGGCAGGTCCTGGACGTCGAGGAGCATCAGGCCGTCGAGGGCGTTGTTGAACTTAGGATCCCGGTTAAAGCCGAGAATACGCGCATTCTGGTGCAGGTACTTCTTGAGCAGGACCGGGGCCGACACCCGTGAAGGTTCAATATCAGCCAGAATCCGGTCAAGATGCTTGACATCGCCCCCTGCCGCTTCCAAAAGTGCATCGGCATCCACCCGTTTCTCATCGAAGGCAAACCGCTTGCGAGGGCGAATGAACGGCGACCACTCCGTGTCCCAATAGTCCCGACGAACAAACCCCATGATGAGCGAAAGGGAAAATTGCTTGTAGTCGCTACTGATGGTCACCGGGCCGAGGATGTATCGAGCTTGTTGTGACTGAATGAGCACAGACAAGATGCCCTTCCAGAGCAAGAACAGTGGCATGCGCTGTCTTTGGTATTCTGGCACAACAAAAGATCGCCCGAGCTCCAACGACGCCTCCAATACCGGTGTAAACCCCGATTTCATTCGGAACAGTGAGTGGGTGTAAAATCCGCGAGCACCATAACGCTCCATGATCTCCCACCCTTCTCCAATTCGGTATGCGCCTGCCAGTTTTCCCGCCTCCCGATCCCACAAGAGGAGGTGCTGATAGTACAAGTCGTATTCATCGAGGTCCAGTGATCGATTCGTTCCCTCTCCAACCGCGCGAAAGGTTTCCTCACGGCACCGCCCCACCTCCAAAAGGAGACGCGGAATTCGATCTGCAGGTGTCACATACACATCGAACTCCCCGTGAGCAAACAGCTTCAAGTCTTGAAGCCCCTCTATCTCTGCAATCAACCCATGCGAAGGCTGTCGGGCTTCGATCGGGACTGCGCGTTTTGGGAAGCGAAGCCCGCTGAAATACTCGCGCCGAACGTCAAATGCGACACCCAAAGCGTAAGACCGAGCACGGAGAAAGCGAGCGGTCTTTTCATTGCCCTCGATGCCGATGAAATCCCGCTGCAGCATGGGCCGACCGATGCGCATCCGAAGGACGTATCCCTTTTTGTTTCGCAATTCTGCCGCCACCCGAAGTGACCGCAGAGATGGATGAATGAGCCCCAGCAGTTGAAACAAAGGACTGTTGGCTCCATCGATGTAAACCGGCACCACCGGACAACCTTGTTTGGCAACCCAACCTGCTACAGCTGCGTTCCAACGGCCATCGGCCACCACCCGCTTAGAGCGGCGAAAACTCGATACGCGACCTGCAGGAAACACCCCAAATCCGCCTCCGGATTGAAGGTGCTCACTCGCCTCGCGCCATCCAGAAACCCGGGGCGCTCGCCGGTTCTCTTCTCCGCCAGACAACACCACCAACTCAGAATCCAATTGAACCATTCCCCCCAGAACTGCATCCACGCCCAGTTTGAAATCGGGGCGCCGCAAACGCACCTGGCGCACCAAAGCCAAGGCGTCCAGCACACCGAAAGGGTGATTCGAAACGAGCACGAAAGGCCCTGTCTCAGGAATGCGGGCCAAATCTTCATCGGACAATTCTAACGAGACCCCCAAAAAGCCAAACACCGCATCAACAAACGCCTCACCGGTCAAATGCGACAGCTGCCCAAAGGCCGCGTTCATCCGACGAACGCCACCAAATCGATGAAACAATCCTACAAGTGGGTGGCGTTCAGGCAGGCCGGACCACCGCGCCAAATCCACCCTGGTCAACAGGTCCTCTTGATCCAAAACGGGTTCTTCGGACATCTGAGCCAAATTAGCCTCACACACCGCTGCGTCTCGGCTTTTGACAAGCTAAATTTCCCCCATGTTCCGATTCCTGCCCCATGTGACCCTGTCCATCGGCCTCTTGGTCTCACCCGGCTGCTCAGACGCGCCGTCAACATCCGCTGAACCAGACAGGCAAGACAAGGAAACCACCGAATCCCTCAGGGCCATGCAACCCGATCCAAACCGACTTGAAATCCAAGGCCACCGAGGCGCTCGGGGCCTGCTACCAGAGAACACCGTCCCCGGTTTTGTCCTGGCCCTTCGAGAAGGTGCCGACGTGCTGGAAATGGACCTGTGCATCGCACAGGATGGATCCATCATGGTCAGCCATGAACCATGGATGAGCCATGAAATCTGTCGCTCGCCAGATGGAGCAGACTTCACCGCTGCAGAAGAACAGATGCACAACCTTCATGCGATGACGAAAGCGGAAATTCAAGCCTACGATTGTGGATCCCGGACTCATCCCCGCTTCCCAGAGCAGCAAAACCTGCCAATACAAAAGCCAACCTTGTCCGATGTGGTCAAGGTCACCGAAACTGTGCCACTACTCGACGGTGGGACCGTCCGCTACAACTTGGAAATTAAATACAGCCCAGACCTAGAACCAGAATTCTGCCCGGATGCAGAGACGTTTGCGTCTTTGGTGCTTGAGGAACTCAGCCGACTCGGCATCGCCGATCGGAGTTGCATACAGAGCTTTTCTCCAAAGGTCATGGAGGCCGTTCACCGCATGGCCCCTAACATGACAGTGGCTTGGCTCACAGAAACACCAGGGTCCATTGAGACCCAGCTCAATCGCCTCACTTTCGAACCGGACATTTATTCTCCTGATTGGCACCTCATCGACGCCAATGACGTCTACAGCCTTCAGAAAATTGGCATTCGTGTCATTCCCTGGACAGTCAACAGCCAAGAAGACCTCTACACCGTGATGCAAATGGGGGTAGACGGGATCATCACCGACTTTCCCGACCGGTTGTATGCCATGAGGTGACTCGGCTCAGCGCAAGGCCTGAACAAAACCGTTCTGGCGAACAATCTCTGGAATCCCATCCGTTCTAAGTTCCATGATGATTTCCCACGTGTAGGTTCCGTCTATGGCATAAGACACCCCACTCTCACGGGTCTTGGAGCCTTCCGTTCCTTCAACCTGTCCGTACCACACGTCATCCATGTCATTGGAACTGAATACAGGACGCCCCCAACGGTCCCAGACCACAACCTGATAGCTAAACGGTTCACAATCGACAACCGGTGCCCAGGCATCATTCTTGCCGTCGTTGTTTGGCGTAAAGGCCGTTGGAACGTAAACCTGACAACCGCAAACCACCTGTTGGACCTGAAGGGTGTGAGACGAGGTATCGCAAACATTGCTGACCTCCACTGTAAACAAGCCCGTCCGATTGAACATCCGAATCGGGGAGAACACACCGTCAGACCAACGGTATCCAGCAGGATAGACGTCGGGACCTTGCAAGGCACTCAGTTCCATAGAGTCTCCCAAACACAGTTCGTAAGAGGCCTCGAGTGGAATGGATATCGGGTCGGATATGGACACGGCAATCGAATCTTCGTGCGTGCACCCACTTACCTGACTGACCGCTGCATAGGATGCCGGCTGATTCACTTCGATGGACTCTCCGACTTCCCCAGTGTTCCAAGTGACCAGAATGTCCTCTAAGCCTGTTTCAAGGAGAAGAACATCACCAGGACAAAGCACCGTGTCCTCCGGCAAATCAAAGACAGGAACAGGTCTGAATTCTACTTCAATGGTGTCGCGCGACACACATCCACCTGATGCCACTTCTGCCGTGTAAGTACCAGCCTCAGCCACGAGAAGGGATGTCGTGGTCAGGGAATCATCAAAAACAACGTAATCAGCATCGGCCACGTTCGGCTCGAGGATCACCGTCTCACCATCGCACAAGGTGATGTCCAGTCCCAAATCAAAAGCGGGGAGCGGCAAGGTGGTCACGAGAACATCATCTGAAAACGAGCACCCTTCCTGTGTAGACGTCACAGTATAGGTGCCTGGAACCGTCGCCCACAATTGATTGCCTGTGGCCCCATTCTGCCACTCATAATTGGACGCCCCGAAGGCGGCGAGCAACAACACGCTGTCTCCTTCGCAGAAAGACAACAATTCTGGCAGTTCTGCAGAAAATGGCGCCACGACTTCAACAAACACCTGGGCATTGTCCTGACACTGACCCAGGGCCACGTTGACAGTGTAAATGCCCGTGTTCTCCACCGTGTATGTCGGCGATATCGAACCATCCTGCCAAGTGCAAATCGCGGTCGGATATCCGGGGTCAAGTTCAAATGGCGTCCCAGGGCACAAGGTTTGGTCAGGGCCCAAATCCACTGCGGTCAATGCGCTTTCTGTGACCGTGACATTGTCTGTCGTCTCGCAGCCGTTTAAGGTTGCCGTCACGGTGTATACCCCAGAGGACGCCACTTCGTATTCGGCATCCGATGGACCGCCCTGCCACTGAAACACAGGCAGAAGCCCGGGCCAAAAGGGCACCTCAGCATCAAGGTTCACCGTCTCCCCTTCACACAAAATCACATTCCCACCGAGATCAAGGGGGTAATCGTCAAACCAACTGACTTGCATTGAAGCCGATTCCAGACACCCGTCCACATTGACCGTGACCTCAACCAAACCAGAGTCCACCACTAACTCCGTTTGGGCCAACCCTCCAGTGCTCCAAACGTATTGTCCTCCAGGGTTTCCAGCATCTAACGCCACGGGAACCCCGGGACAAACCGTGACATCGCCACCCAGTTCAGGGGCCAAAATCGACACGGCACTGATCGCAATGGAAACTTCCTCCTCGCAGCCCTCAGCAGTGGTGATCATCGCCACTCCATCTCCTTCTGGCGCATCCCACGTGTCGCCTTCCGAACCGTCAGGCCACAAAGTCGTTGCGTCTGGCCACGTCAAGCTGACTTCAATCGTTTCACCTGGACAGACCTGTTCTGCAATGGGATCAAGCATCACAGGAGCAGGCCCCTCCATCGCACCAATGTCAGGTGTAGCATCCCGCAGCTCACCCCGCTGATCAAACAAGACACCCAACACAGCGCCAGAATTCAAGGCAATGCTCGCCGGTTCACATGCACTGATCATGAACCCGTCTGTTGGACCTCCGTAGTCACCGAATGGAAGCAACAATGGGTCTGCACCAATTTGATTCCCCGCAAGCGCAGCGGCGAATGTGATGTCCTCATGGATCACCCCGATGATGTTGTATCCCGCTACACCGGTCACTTCGTCCCCTCCGTTGGGATTGTTGTCCATCAGGAAGTGGTACAAGTCTTCATCTCCTCCCGTCGTGCCACCTGCATTCCCATACAGAATCGTGTTGTCAAGCGACAGGTCTCCACCATAACAACCGATGGCACCTCCTCGTCCTTCGCCTGGCTGACCGGGATCTCCACCCGAGCCAGGTTCTCCTCCAATGGAGGCATTTCCACTAAAGGTGCAATGCCGGAATTCTGCTGTTCCCAAGCGAAGGAAAAAAGCCCCACCCAAAGCGCCGCCGCCGCCGCCGCTTCCAGCTGAATTCGGAGCACCTTCGCCCCCATCGCCTCCCATGGCAACGCCATTGGAGCCGTCACCCCCAGTTGGATTGGGATTGAACCACCCGCTGCCGTTGGTGTCGGTTCCACCACCACCACCACCACCGCCAAAACCGGCAGAACCGGCATCCGCATTGTTATTACTGGTAGACACGGCTCCACCATCACCTCCTCCTCCAAAAGAGCCGATGCCGTTGCCCCCATTTCCACCACCGCCATTGCCGCCCGCATCGCCGCCTTGACCTCCCTCGGCAACACAACCAACAAACGTGCTGTTCTCAACCACCGTGCTGGATCCCAACCAAGAAGAGATTCCACCGCCTGCAGCCAACCCGCCGCCGCCACCGCCGCCGCCGTTTCCACCATCATTTCCAAATGCCTTACAATCGACAAAAAGACTCGAATACACTTCGAGGTTCTCTCGGTTGTGAATGGCACCTCCGAAGCCGTCGTCAGTAACACAATTGCGAAACACTGTGCGCTCCAAAACGAGCAATTCCGCATCGGTCTCAATTGCCCCTCCAGGATCATTCCCGTCAAATCCATTTCGAAACTCCAAGTCCCTGAATGTCAAAAAGGTTGAAGCACCAGCCAATTCCATGAAGCGGCTGTTTCCTGCAGCATCCAAAATTGTCGTTCGGGCCCCTGCTCCATTGATGGTGATGTCTCCAGATCCAACAAACAACTCACCCAGTGTCCAGTCATAGGTGCCTTCAGGCAAAACAATGGTCGACGCCACACCTGCAGCCTCAGCCTCTTGAAGCGCCGCCCGAAGAGAACAGGCACCGTCCATCGTTTGGCAGACACCATCTCCAACATTCGTATCGGCACCATCCTGAGTAGAGTCAACGGTATACTGTCCAAATAAGGAAGGACAAATCAGCAGGGTCCAAATCAGGGACGCGCAGCAAACAAAGACTCGATTCATGGGCATGGTGGATGGCGCAAATTACAAACCTTCCAACCCTTGAAAAGGTTGCCGGATTGCCAAGATGAACACTGCATTCAATGCCACACAATTGACGAACTTTCCCACATGTGTTCCATCACCGCCTTACTGAACCGAAGCAATCCGATCGAAACAGACAGAAAGTCTGTACTCCAAGCCTCCCGAATCCAGCAACACCGGGGGCCAGACTGGTCTGGTATTCGAGAATTTCCCAACGCCATTGTCGCCCACGAACGGCTTGCCATTGTCGACGTTCTTAGCGGTGCGCAGCCACTGGTCGACCCCGATTCGGGAACAGTCCTTGCAGTTAATGGGGAAATCTACAATCACCTTGACCTCAAAAGGAATGGAGCCAGCGGCGCTTGTGGCGACTACCCCTTCCAATCGGGAAGCGATTGCGAAGTCATTCTTGCACTCTACAGAAAACATGGCCCATCCCTTGTAGAACACCTGTCGGGCATGTACGCCTTTGTGCTCTATGACCCAAAAAAATCCACTTGGGTTGTTGGGCGAGACCCCATTGGAATCATGCCCTTGTACTATGGAACGGATGAAGACGGTCGACTCTGGATTGCCTCTGAAATGAAAGCCCTTGTGGAGAGGTGCGATGACGTCCGGGTCTTCCCTCCTGGCCACGTGTGGAGCTCACAAGAAACGGAACCTACTGCATTCTACACCCGCGAGTGGATGACTGGCGATTTGCCGGACCGGGCATATCGGCCAGAAGAATTGAGAGATGCCCTCACCTCAGCCGTGCGCAGCCACCTGATGGGTGATGTCCCCTACGGCCTCCTCATCTCAGGGGGTCTCGACAGCTCCGTCATTGCGGCCATTGCCATGAAACTCGCTCAAAAGCGGGTGGACGACGATGAAAAGTCCGAGGCCTGGTGGCCCCGGGTACACAGCTTCTCGATTGGACTGGATGGCTCTCCAGACCTGGCCGCAGCCCAAGAGGTCGCCGACGCCATTGGAACAGTTCACCACCCACTCAACTTCTCCATTCAGGAAGGAATTGATGCGCTCCGCGAGGTGGTGCGGCACATTGAAACCTACGACGTTACCACCATCCGGGCCTCCACCCCCATGTTCCTGATGGCGCGAAAAATCAAGGCCATGGGAATCAAGATGGTGCTCAGCGGCGAAGGAGCTGATGAATTGTTCGGCGGCTATCTCTATTTCCACATGGCACCAGATGCAAAAGAATTCCATGAGGAGACAGTACGAAAGGTTCTGGGCCTCCACCAATACGATTGTGCCCGAGCCAACAAGTCCATGATGGCCTGGGGCATCGAAGCGAGGGTGCCTTTCCTAGACAGGGAGTTCATAGACTATGCGATGGGACTCGACCCCAAATCCAAAATGGGGGGAAAAGGCAAAATCGAAAAGGCCGTTATCCGCGAGGCATTTGAAGGATACATTCCTGAACACATTCTGCAACGTCAGAAAGAACAGTTCAGCGATGGTGTGGGATATGGCTGGATTGACGGGCTCCGCGACCATGCCGAGTCCAAGGTCTCAGATGGCGAAATGGAGCGGGCAGCAATCCGCTTTCCAATCAATCCTCCTGTCACCAAAGAGGGCTATTACTATCGCACCCTGTTTGAGGAGCACTTTCCTACAGCGGCAGCAGCGGCAACAGTACCAGGCGGCAAAAGCGTGGCCTGTAGCACAGAAAAGGCCCTCGAATGGGATGAGCGACTCAAACAGACGATAGACCCGAGTGGACGCGCAGTGGACGGCATTCACAACGACGCCTACTAAAAACAGCAAAAACGGCTTTCGTGCCGCAATCCTGCGCTTCAGGCATTGGATTCGTCTGCGGTAATAAAAATGGCCGAGAAACGTCGTATCCTTCGATATGCGCATCAGTTATCGCCATGAAACGGAAACCGGAGCGGTTTACACCTTGTGGCAAGAAGACGACTTGCTTCATGTCCGCAGCAGAATTCCTCAATTGGAACTGCGGTGGAGAGAAGACCGTTGGGTGCCCGAGCGAAATTGGTTTGAAACCGAATACACCTACCCCTTAGAAATCGGATTGGATGAGTACTTGGCCCGGTTTCTTCCCCATCTGAATGGGCAGTTCCTGTGCGAAGGCAAACCCAATGTCGAGGACCAAAACTCCTTCCTCGGAAAATGGTTCAACTTCCGCTCATCAGGTCAGCCCGATGGCGCTGACTTGGCGCACAAACTGATTCTGCGGACCACGGCCAATTATTATGGCGTCAACTCGCTATTTGGCTGACTTGCCACTTTAAGCGTAGGCTCAATCAGCAGAACGCCACTCCAAATGCGCCTTTCCGTTGGACATCAGAACCACCTGGAGTCCTGAAACATTGGCGTCCACATTGCGCCCCAACAAATCAAACCGACTCACCTCCTCCGTAATCGCATCTGTCATCTCCGGGACAGCGGATGTCGAAGATGCCACGCGAATCACGCCCGGCGCAATGCCTGTGATCACACTGCCCAGTAATTCCCCATCACCCGAGCGAAGTTCGACTTCCCCGTAGGTGGCAAAATCGGTGTTGCCTAGGAGCACATCACCCGAAGGCCTGACCGCCATCGAGTAGACGGAGGTGCCATTTCCTGGCCAAGTTCCAGAAGAGGCCAGTGTCGCACCATTGGCTCTGCGAAAATCACCCTCTCCATAGACTTGGTAAACCACCTCCTCTCCCACGATTGCTGCCGCTCCGCATCCCGCCGTCACATCAGCCACCACCTCGGTAACGGCTGATCCAGTCGTCTCAACACGGCTCAATGATGTGCCATCATATTGTCGCGCGTTGACCGTCACCACGCCCCCAGCTGCGGGGAGCACGTGCACTGGATTTAATCCATCCGCACCGAGATCGGTTTCGCTGTATTCCCCTGTGGAGAGGTTCAATCGCCCAACAATACCAACCTCTTCACCGTAGGCAAAAGCATTGTTGATTCCGATGTGCAATACATCGCCAACCACACACATTGCCTCGGCCGCATATCCAGGCCCCTCTCCTCCCTCTGCGGACCAATCCGCCTGCCAAGTCAAGTCTGTCGCATCCAATGCGACGAGGTATTGGTCAAACGGAACCGAGCCAAACGTGACGGGGTCGTAATCACCCCGTGTCACATACACCCGATCTCCAGATAGGAACAAACGGCGGGCTCCATCTAAAGGTTGGCTCGCCAGAATGGCACCGTCTTCTGCTGCCAATCGATACACTGTGTCTTCAGCAGACACATACAGGTCTTCACCCGTTTCAGAAAGAATAAGGTCCGTCGTGAAGGCGTGCCCGTCAAAAATCCGGAGTTCCTCAAATTCCATCTCCTCGGCATCGAGGTCAATCACTCCAAGCCGTGGTGCTTGCAAAACTTCACCAGAATAGAAATCCTGAGCCCCTTCACAAATGACGAATGCGCGATCACCTTGAGCGACGAGATCAAAACAAAAAACCAGTGAGCACGCAATGCTCAAAAGAAGGCGGAGGGAAATTTTAGACAACATATCAAGAAGATAAGAAGCGCAAAAGTATAATCGAATTCAAGAGAAATCGATATGCAAGGGCATAAGCAAGAAACCCATCGCAGCATCGACAACGCCCCTCTTCTTGCCACTGTTGCCCATCAACTGAAAGCACACAAAAAAAGGGCGCCCCCGCAGGAACGCCCTTGTAAGCGAAGCAAGTTGGCGGTTTTGGTTAGTCCGCTCCGCAGGTGGAGTTGAACAAAAGCAGCAAGTCCAAAAGGTCCTGAATGCCCACAACTCCATTGAAGTCAAAGTCCCAACAAATGGGGGTCACACAAGTGCCGTCATCGAGGTTGGCCAGAGGCTGATAGTTCTGCTTGGAAGGATCTGTACACCCAGTCCAAAGACACGATCCATTTTCAATCGTCGCACCTGGATCGAAGTTCAAGGCATTGGGGTACGTGCAACCTTCATCACCGCAATCCGCGCCAATCAAATCACAAGGCGCCACGTCCAGTTCTTCCAATGACAAGGGGTTGAGCACACCACACTGTCCACCATCGGTGTTGTAGTACACCAAAAGGTCTGTTACCTCTAGGGCACCAATTGCACCGTCTCCATTGGAATCGGGACAAGGCGGGGCATCGGTACAATTCCCATCGTCCACTGTGGCATAGGTTGTGTAGTTCCGATAGTAATCGACTGTACAACCAGCAAATTCGCAGGAACCGTCATCCCCTAAAGCAGATGGGTCATAGTTGACCGCAGTGGCATAGGTGCAGCCGGGTGTTGCTCCGCAAGAACCGTCATCATAGATGGCACCCGGACTGAAATTCTCAGCCTCTGGGTTCGTACAACCACAGAGGTAAACCATTGAAGCCTCCATTCCTTCAGAAGAGAAACTCACAGAAGGACGAATGTCAACCTCTGGGTCTCCATTCAAGAAAAGCTGATAGTTCACCGTGCCTGTGATCACGCCATCTGTGGTGAACTGACCAACGAGAATCTCCAGGTCATCACCGGCAATACCATTGGTCACATCATTGGTCACAAACCAAGCGCCACCTGTCGCGTCATCCATGTCGATGCCACCACCTGCAGAGAATGCGGCCAACCAATTCTGATTCGGACTCGCAACGCCCTGAATATCCCCTTCTCCCAAGGCGATATTGGGTGATTGTTCAATGCCAATCGTCACCCAGCTGTCATACTCCAACGTGGGAACGATGGTAAACAAGAACGGGTTAACGGCCGAAGCATAGTTGCTCCCGATTGGGTCCTGATACCAAGACGTCGATGTATTCAGATTCAAGGGCAAGTCTTCGTTTCCAAAGAGACTCGACAGTTTGTCATCTGGTGACTGGGTCGTCACATAGAGACGATAGGTTGTCAAGCCATCCAAAATACCGCCTTCGTGCTGCACGACGCGGGCAAGCTTAACCCCATATCCAGCGCTGTCGCTCTCGAAGGTTAAAGCATCTGGACCAAAGACCAATTGCGGCTCGTAACAGGAACAGTACTCGCAACTGCCGTCATCATCCGTCATCAAACTGTTGTAGTTACAGGCCACTGGATCGGTGCACCCAGAAAGCTCCTCCTCATCGCACACCCCGTCACCATCGGCATCATTAATACAGGCGCCGAAGCAGTCCACATTTTCATTTCCATAGATGTCAACCGCGTAAATGCAACTTCCATCGTCAACATTGTAGCCTCCACTGTAGTTGCATGCAATCGGATTTGTGCAACCAGGAGAAACCAAATCGTCACATGAACCATCATCGACATTGGCCGCAGCATCGTATTCAATGTAGTCCGGATCAATACACCCGAAGACCACAAGCACTGCGCAGCTTCCATCATCCACATCAGCCGAAGAATCGAATTCTATAAAATCGGGGTCGGTACAACCGCCATAGAGACAAGACCCATCATTCTCGGTGGCCCACGATTCAAAATTCACAGCAACATCATCGGTACATCCAAATACCTCACCCTCATCACATACCCCATCTCCATCAGCATCGGATACACAGGCACCAGTGCAATCCACATAATCCACTCCATAGAAATCCAATGGATAGAGACATGGACCCTGAATATTGGCCATTACATCGTAATTGCATGCCTCCAAATCGAAACACCCGATGACAATGAGCTCCTGACAACTTCCATCGTCTGTGTTGGCCCAAATAGAAAACTCGATGTACGCCTCATCCGTGCACCCCAAAACAACCTCTGTGACACAGCTTCCATCGTCCACATTTGCGGCACCATCATATTCAGTATAGTCAGAGTCTGTACATCCCAGCACCACAAGCGTCAAACAACTGCCATCATCGGTGTTGGCATCTGATGAGAATTCGATGTAGTCCGAGTCTGTGCAACCGAATACAACTGGTGTTACGCAGGTTCCATTGTCAACATTGGCAAACGAATTGAACTCGACAAAGTTCGCATCGGTGCACCCCTCAATGATCGGGTTCAAGCACGATCCATCATCCACATCTGCATTAGGATCAAATTCAAGGAAATCCGCATTGGTGCAACCACCATACAAACAAGATCCGTCCTCTTCATTGGCCTGTACATCGTAATTGACGGCAATGGCATCGGTACACCCAAGGAAAATACACGAACCATCGTCTACGTTGGCTTGGGCATCAAAATTGAATGCGCCTGAATCCGTACAACCGGGGTACAAACACGTGCCATCGTTCAAATTGGCACCCGGGTCATAATTCGCAGCATCGGTGTCCGTGCACCCCAGGTACAAACAAGAGCCATCCTCGGTATTGGCACCGACATCATAATTGTCCGCCATCTCATCCAAACAACCTGGATAGAGACAGGAACCGTCATCAAAATTGGCCCCGTCATCAAAATTGGCCGCATTGGCGTCTGTACAACCAGACACCACACACCCACCGTCATCGTCAGTGGCCACCACATCGTAATTGTCCGCTGCAGGGTTGGTGCACCCGGGAATTTCCACCTCATCACAAACACCGTCACCATCCGAATCATTCAAACATTCACCTGCACAATCAACATGGCTAAGACCAAAGAGGTCAAGCGGAAACTCGCAGGATCCATCATCCTGTGTCGCATCAGAATCGAAGTTGCAGGCCATTGCATCCGTGCAGCCAAGACAAGAAGTAAAGTCACAACTTCCATCGTCAAGATTGACCTGAGAATCGAAATTGCACGCCCCCTCAACCATACAACCGGGATAGATGCAATTGCCGTCATCCAAGTTGGCTTCCGCATCAAAATTCGATGCAGCAGCATCTGTGCAGCCCGACAGGACACAAGTGCCATCGTCCACATTCGCCGCAGGGTCAAAGTTGTCTGCATTTGCATTCGTGCACCCCCCAATTTGACAGGTGCCGTCTTCATCCGTGGCGGCAGGATCAAAATTGAGGGCTATTGCATTGGTACAACCAGGAATCTCGTCCTCATCACACACTCCATCCGCATCTGAATCGCTCAGACACTCTCCACCACAATCGAGATTATCAGCGCCATAAATGTCAACAGGATAAATGCAAGTCCCATCGTCTTGAGTCGCACCAGAGTCAAAATTACAAGCTTCAGAATCCGTGCATCCGAGACAGGAAATCAAATCACAGGAACCATCATCTTCAGTCGCTTGGAAGTCATAGTTACATGCCAAGGCATTGGTACACCCAAACACGACACAAGAACCATCATCAGAATTCGCGGTGGCATCATAGTTGACCGCATTGGGGTTCGTGCAACCTGCATAGGAACAAGAACCGTCATCTGTATTGGCTTCAGCATCAAAATTGTCCGCATCCGAGTCGGTGCATCCCAAATATTGACAGGAGCCATTGTCGAATGACGCATCCGGATTGTAATTGTCAGCCTGGGGGTCCAAACACCCAACAAAAATGCAAGTGCCGTTGTCCACCGTGGCGAGGAAGTTGTAATTCAAGGCTGCTGGATCGGTGCAACCATCAATCAGACAAGAACCGTCATTGAACGTGGCATCTGGATCGTAATTCGATGCAAACGGAAGCGTGCATCCTCCCAAACACGTCATGTAGTCACATGACCCGTTGTCCACGTTGGCAGTTTCGTCATAATTACACGCTGCAACATCGGTACACCCAGGGTATTCACATGTGCCATCGTCCACTGTGGCTGTCACGTCGTAATTGGATGCATTTTCATCCATGCATCCGGCGAAATAGCAGGATCCGTCTTCCACATTGGCTTGAGGATCGAAGTTCGTGGCAGTTTCGTCAGTACAACCTTCATACAGACAGCTGCCATCGTCAAACACCGAGTTCTCATCATAATTCGAGGCGTCCGGGTCCGAACATCCCACAAACAGGCACGAGCCGTCGTCGGTGGTGGCAAAAAAGTTAAAGTTCAGAGCAGTCGGATCCGTGCATCCCAAGTAATCGCAAGACCCATCGTCAAGGTTCGCTTCCGGGTCAAAGTTTGACGCCAGCATATCCGTGCATCCAGCATATTGACATGTGCCATCATCTGCATTTGCGATTTCTGAATAATTCGCCGCGGCAGAGTCTGTGCACCCCAAGTAGAGACAATCACCAATATCAAATGAAGCGTCCTCGTTGTAGTTGTCCGCCTCTGGATCCAAACATCCAACCAACAGACATGTGCCATTGTCCACCGTTGCGAGGAAATTAAAATTCAAAGCAGCGGGATCCGTGCAGCCCTCGATGATACAGGAACCATCGTCATAGGTTGCACTTGGATTGAAATTGGACGCCAATGCAAACGTGCAACCAGCCAAGTAACAGGTTCCATTATCTATGGTAGCCTCGGAGTTGTAATTGTCCGCTCCGGGATCTGTGCAGCCTTCCACCACACAGGAACCATCATCGTATGTGGCACTTGGGTCATAGTTTGACGCCGAGAACTGAGTGCATCCTCCGGAGGCACAGCTTCCGTTGTCAATGTTGGCCTCTGGATTGTAATTCTCAGCTTCTGAATCAGTGCAGCCGAGCACGAGACAAGACCCGTTGTCAACCGTGGCCATGACATTGAAATTGATGGCATTTGAATTCATGCACCCCGGAATGACACAACTTCCATCATCCTCGACGGCATTTGCATCGAAATTCACAGAAAGTGGATTTGTACAACCAAAGACCTGACATGAATTGTCATCCAAAGTCGCGTCAGGGTCAAAATTGACAGCAGTCGAATCCGTACAGCCGACGACAATGCAAGATCCATTGTCCACGTCTGCCAAGGCACTGTAATTGATTGCAAGCGGATTGGTGCAGCCTCCAAACGTGCAGCTTCCATCCTCTTGATCCGCGTTGGGATTGTAATTGGTCGCAGCGGGATAAGTACAACCCGATGTCACACATGAACCGTCGTCCACGGTAGCCGTGGAATCGTAATTGTCCGCCCACTCATCAGTGCAACCCGTGCAAGAAACCGCGTCGCAGGAGCCATCATCGTCCGTGGCATCTTCATCGAAGTTGCAAGAATTGGAGTCGGTGCACCCCTCGACTTCAATCTCATCACAAACACCATCTCCATCGACATCATTCAAACAGAACCCCGCGCAATCCACATAGTCTACACCAAATTCATCTTCTGGGAACAGACATGAACCATCGTCAACATTGGCCATCGGCGCATAGTTGCACGCCCCCATCTGGGTGCATCCACCGAACAAACAAGAACCATCATCAACATTGGCCGCGGGGTCATAGTTGTCCGCAGACAAGTCAGTGCACCCAGAATATTCGCAGCTGCCATCCGGATTGTTCGCTTCGGAATCAAAATTGTCCGCTTCCGAATCCGTGCAGCCAGAGAGGATACATGAACCGTCATCAACATTTGCGCCATTGTCAAAGTTGTCTGCATCGGGGTTCGTGCACCCTTCGAACAAACAGGAACCATCATCAACATTGGCATTCGCATCGAAATTGATTGCTTCAGAATCGACACAACCCGAGAACAAACAAGAGCCGTCATCGAGGGTTGCCGTGGAGATGTAATTGATCGCACTGGCGTCCATGCACCCCAGATAATCACAACTGTCATCATTGGCGTTGGCCAGCGAATCAAAATTTTCGGCTGAGGGGTCTGTGCAGCCATAGAACAGACATGTGCCATCGTAAACCGATGCATTCGGATCGAAATTGTCTGCAGATGGGTCGGTACAACCTCCGTAAATACAACTTCCGTCGTCGGCATCCGCCATCGCATCAAAATTCAAAGATGCGGGATCAGTGCACCCTGAATACTGACAACTTCCGTCATCATAGACTGCATCCTCATCCGAATTAATGGCCATCGGGTCTGTGCATCCGCAACTCGGTGTGCCAAACGACACGACATAGCGAAGGTCCATCTCGAGGTCTCCGTTGGGGAAGACTTGAATGCGCATGGACCCGCTTAAATCACCATCAGTGGTGAACTGTCCCAACAGAACACGAAGGTCTTCTCCCGCAAGGCCATTCGTCGCAGAGTTCAATACATACCATCCGCCCCCTGTGCCATCGTTGATGTGAATTCCATCTCCCTCCTCAAAAGCTTGCGTCCAACTTGGAAACACTCCAGATACCGTCGCAGCATCTTCTTGCCCCTCATCAGCAATGGCTTGGCCATCCAAACCCACCGTCACCCAGCTGTCAAACGCCAAATCCGGCGCCAAGCCAAGCATGAGGTCTGTGACACCCGACGGCGTAGCCCCACCAAATGGGCTCTGATAAAACGTTCCCGTTGTACTGACTTCCAGTTCAGTCCCCGCCAAACCAGTCACAGCACTAACAAAATCATCGGCAGAATTGACCGTCGCATAGACTCGGTAGGTTGTAAATCCGGGAATCGCATCCTCAGCATACACTTCTACATCAACCCCATAGCCAGGCTCATCTGAGGTCGTGCTGAAACAAGAGCAGTAATCACAAGATCCATCATCATCTGTCGCCAGTGCATCATAATTGCATGCGGCATTGTCAAGACAGCCATAAATCGGACAAGTATCGTTGCCATCAGCATACTGACAGGAACCATCATCAGTATCAGCTTCCGGATCAAAATTGCACGCTTCCTCATCCAAACAACCTGCATAAAGACAGGTGCCATTGTCGGACAACGCATCTTCATCATAGTTGTATGCATCCTGATCGGTACACCCTCCGTAGGAACATGAACCGTCATCGACATTGGCTCCTGGGGAGAAGTTCTCAGCAGCAGCATCCGTGCACCCGAGGTACTCGCAATTTCCATTCGGCAGGGTTGCAGCAACATCATAATTGTCCGCCGTAGGGTCAGTACAACCCGCACAGGAATCGTAGTCACAAATCACGCCGCCGTCAGTGGCCAAGGGGTTGTAGTTGCAGGCCCCGGGGACCAAACATCCTGCAATCTCATCTGGATTACAGACCCCATCACCATCGGTATCGAGAAGACAATTGCCATCACAATCCAAACTGGGTGTCGCAGGGTAAATACAAGATCCATCATCGGTATTGGCCGTTTCCGAGTGGTTACAAGCCGACTCATCCGTACAACCGAGATAAGCACAAGAACCATCCTCCGTATTGGCCGTTGAGTCATAATTGCTCGCCGAAGAATCCAAACATCCCAGAAAAATACAATTGGAGTCATTGTTTGCCTGGGGGTCATAGTTGTCCGCATCTGGGTCGGTACAACCGCTGAACAGACAGCTGCCGTCGTTGGTGTTCGCCCCTTCGTCATAATTGTCCGCAGCGGGGTTGATACAACCGAAATAAACACAATTCAAATCAACATTGGCCTGAGGATCATAGTTGTCGGCTAATGGATCCATACACCCAGTAAACAAACAGTTCCCGTCATCCACGTTTGCCTCAGAATCGAAATTATCCGCTTCCTCATTTGTACAGCCGAAATATTCGCAGAGGTCATTGTTCTCGATCAGTGCCTCCGGGTCGAAATTGTCCGCATCAGCATCGTAGCATCCAGCACAGGACAGATACTCACAAGAACCGTCATCATCTGTTGCTCCATTGTAATTGCAAGACATGATGTCAGTACAACCGGGAATTTCAAATGCATCACAGATTCCGTCACCATCGGCATCAGCAATACAGTCTCCGTTACAATCGTACTCACTGGATTCAAAAATGTCTTCCGGATAGACACAGGAACCATCATTCGTCAAAGCGGTGGCATCGAAGTTGCAAGCTTCGGAATCAGTACAGCCCAAATACTCACACGATCCATTGTTGAACGTGGCATCTGGATTGTAATTCGAAGCGGCTTCGTCAGTGCAGCCTGCGACCACACAGGAGCCATCGTCGATTGTTGCGAGAGGGTCAAAATTGTTCGCTACTGGATTGGTGCAACCGGAAAAAATGCAGGACCCATCATTCTCAGTGGCTTCTGGGTCAAAATTCTCAGCCCCGGAGACGTTACAACCTAAGAGGATGCATGAGCCATCATCAAAGTTGGCCTCTGAATCATAGTTCTCACCTTCAGGATCGGTGCATCCCAACAAGATGCATGACCCATCGTCTTCGTTGGCGGCCACGTCATAATTGAATGCCGCAGGATTCGTACACCCGTAATAAAGACAGGAGCCATCGTCATCCGTCGCTGTGCTGTCAAAATTGTCAGCGGCAGTATCCATGCAACCCGCAATCGTGCAGTTGCCATCGTCGTAAACAGCTGCTGCATCATAGTTGTCCGCAAGAGGGTCCATACACCCACAGCCTGGTCCTGCCCCCTCGGTTAAATCAAGTGAGGAAAAAGATGCCGTAACACGAATTTCGTCCGCGCCATTTCCCTCGATAAAAGCCTGATAGTTCAATGTACCCGACAACGCACCATCTGTCGTGAACTGCCCGAGCAAGACCTCCATACCCACTCCGGCAATTCCGTTGTTGAATAAGTTGGTTACAAACCAAGCACCACCGGTAACATCATCCATGACAATATTGCCCCCGGATTCGAAGGAAGTAATCCAATTCTGCACAGGGCTTAACGCATTCTGGATATCCCCTTCACCTGCAACAGCATCAGGGGTTCCCTCAATCCCAATCGTCACCCAACTGTCATATTCCAGATCGAGGAAAGAACCGAACAACAATGGATTGACACCACTTGCAAAAGTGGAACCGAAGTCATCCTGATAAAAAGCCGTTGTGGTCGTGATGGCCATTGGAAGGCCCTCATTTCCATAGACGCTCGACACCATGTCAGTCGCGTTGGAGACTGTGGCGAACAATCGCCATGTGGTCATGCCCAACAAGTCACCGGACACATGGTCCAAAACCCGCTCCATGCGAAGGCCATAGCCCGCGTGGTTGGATTCGTAATCAAAGCTGTTTAAGCCTTCCCCGGCCCCAACGGAACAAGAACAATAATCACAGCTGCCATCGTCCTCCGTCATTTCTGGATTGAAGTTGCAGGCGGCAGGGTCTGTGCAACCACTGAACTCATCCTCATCACAAACCCCATCTCCATCAGCATCGTTGTAACAAACCCCATCGCAATCCACGTTGATTGCCATTGGGTAGGTACAAGATCCGTCTTCAAAATCCGCGCCCTGATCAAAGTTGCATGCCCCAGGATCCATGCATCCTTCATAAAGACAACTGCCATCATCCACACTGGCAAACACATCGTGATTCAGCGCACTCGGGTCGGTACACCCGGCATAAATGCAGGTGCCATCGTCATCGTTGGCAGAGGCATCAAAATTTTCTGCGAGACTGTCAGTGCAACCAGGATAGATGCAGGAGCCATCATCAACATCAGCCTCCTCATCAAAATTGGCGGCGGTTACGTCAACACACCCACCATACAAACATGAATTGTCGTCAACGTTGGCTTGCGGGTCGTAGTTCACTGCACCCGAATCAATACAGCCCTGATAGAGACAAGAACCGTCATCCACGTTGACAGAATGATCATAGTTCATGGCCTCTGGATCCGGGCAACCCGGATATTGACAGGAACCATCGTCCTGATTCGCATCCGAATCAAAATTGGATGCAGAAGCATCCGTGCACCCCTCTAGAATGCAACTCCCGTCATCTTCATTGGCCGTGGGATCGTAATTGATTGCCTGTGGGTTCATGCACCCTGGAAACAAA
>CACAUH010000003.1 GCA_902535565.1 uncultured Bacteroidota bacterium
TCAGCGCCATTGCCTACGATATAACAGAACGGAAGCGCATAGACAAAGCCATTCGAGGGGCCCTGAAGGAAAAGGAAATTCTGCTTCAGGAGGTTCACCACAGGGTCAAGAACAACCTTCAAATCATCAATTCGATACTCAACCTTCAGAAGAATTTTGTAAACGACGAGAAGGCCATTACCGGATTGGAGGAAATCCAGAACCGCGTCTCAACCATGAGTATCATTCACGAGACGTTGTATCAGAACACGGACGTGTCGAGCATTGGGTTTCCCTCTTATCTCACGCGGATTGCAGGCAACATTATTCAGGGCTACCAATCCAGCACCCAGGTGAAATTGGAAACAGAGCTCGAGGACCTTCAGGCGCCACTAGACCAAGCGATACCCTGTGGTCTTATTTTGAATGAGTGGGTTTCAAACGCGATGAAATATGCGTTTGAGGGTAGAGAAACGGGCATCATTTCCGTTGGCCTGCGTTCAAGGCCTGTTGAGGACAGGCCCGAAGAAGAGGAAATTCAAATCGAGGTTCGTGACAACGGTGTTGGGTTGCCAGAGGGCTTTGATTGGAGTGGCCGTGACTCGCTGGGTTTGTACCTCGTTCAGGCGTTGAGCGAGCAGCTTGATGCGGAACTCTTGGCAGAAAGTGACGAAGGAACGCGCTTTTTAGTTAGCTTTCGGCGGCCAAAAAGCCCGTTTGACGGATGAAGCTCGCGCTTCTATCGAATGATTCGACGGGTTGGCACTGAACCTGAACCAGCGCAAATATGTCAATCAACATTCTGGTGACCGAGGACGAGAGCATCGTTCGCAAGGACATCGAACAGACTCTCGAAAAGATTGGATACAACGTTGTGGCCACGACCGACAACGGGGAGGATGCCATTGATTTGGCAGTTCGTTATCGTCCGGATGTCGTTCTCATGGACATTATGCTCAAAGGGGACATGAATGGCATTGCTGCGGCAGAGGAAATCAAGCGCACTCTGGATGTGCCAATTATATTTCTAACGGCCTATGCGGATCGGAGCACGCTGGGAGAGGCGAAGCTGGCCGAACCCCACGGTTACATTTTGAAGCCGTTTAAGGACGTCGACTTGCAGACCAGTATTGAGATGGCAATGCATAAATTTTCTAAGGAGCAGGAAGCGCGCTTAGAAAATGAGTTCCTCCGCAATATGGCGGAACACAAGGAGACGGCAGAGTACCTCTTCGTGAAGAACCGGAGCCGCCTGATGAAGATTGACTACGACGAGTTGCTTTTCATAGAGGCGCTCAAGGACTATGTTGTTGTGCACACGCCGGAGCAGAGCTTCACGATTCACAGCACGATGAAGGACGTTGAGAACAAGCTCAATGAGCGGCGCTTCATGCGGGTGCACCGCAGCTACATCGTGAACCTCGATGCCATCCACAGCATAAAATATTCCATGATTCAAGTCAAGGGCATGGAGAAAGAGATCCCCATCGGCGGAAGCTACAAGGACATCTTGGCCAGCCGCATTAACCTTCTCTGACACCATCAGGAACAGTAATAAGGGAAAGAAAAAACCCCGGGCCATGCCCAGGGTTTTTTGTTGCTCCCCCACCTGGACTTGAACCAGGGACCTACTGATTAACAGTCAGTCGCTCTAACCAGCTGAGCTATAGGGGAGTGCTCAGTCCTTCTTTTCGAAGGAGCGCAAAGATAGTGGGTTTCGGCCTTTAGTGCAATGAAGGCGGATGCCAGAAAGGCTGTCCTGTACCTTTGCGTCCTTCAATTTTTGATCATGAGCTGGAATCCACTCTCAATTGTAGCGGTCGGCACTGTTGCGTTCGACTCGATTAGAACCCCATTCGGCAAACGGGAGCGCATCGTGGGGGGGGCGGGAACGTACATTGGTTGGTCCACCACACGACTGGGGGTTGGTGCCGGCCTTGTCAGCGTAATTGGCGAGGACTTCCCGCAGGAAGAACTCCAAGCGATGTCTGAGGCGGGAATGCAGCTGGAAGGTGTGGACTGTCCGAAAGGGGGCAAGAGTTTTTTTTGGTCTGGTTCATATCACGCCGACATGAACGGTCGGGATACACTTGCCACAGAACTCAATGTTCTAGCCGACTTCAAGCCGGTTATTCCAGAGGCGTGGCGAAAGGCCAAATGGCTCATGTTGGGCAACATCGACCCAGCCCTTCAGGCGTCTGTTCTGGATCAAATGGAAGAGCGCCCAGAACTGGTTGTTCTGGACACCATGAACTTTTGGATGGACATCGCGATGGAACCGCTTAAGTCGGTCGTTGCCCGAGTTGATGTTCTCACCATCAATGATGAGGAGGCAAGACAGTTGAGTGGGGAGCATAGCCTGGTGCGGGCGGCGCGCGTCATTCTTGAGATGGGCCCTCGGTATTTGATCATCAAAAAAGGGGAACACGGCGCCCTTTTGTTTCATCACGGGGACGGAAAGCTTGAGACGTTCTTTTGTCCGGCGTTGCCCCTTGAAGAGGTTGTAGACCCTACTGGTGCTGGAGACACCTTTGCCGGGGGCTTCATTGGCCACGTGGCGCGTTGTGGGTCGACAGACTTTGAAACCCTGAAGGAGGGCATTGTGGTTGGTAGTGCGTTGGCGAGCTTCACGTGTGAATCATTCGGCACGGAAGGGATTCGTGCGGTGACCCAAACGATGCTGGACGACAGGATGGGGTCATTCAGGAGCATGATGTCCTGGCAGTCATCTGCCGTCAACGTAAAGGCCTGATCAGTTCTTAAGGCGGATCCTCAGTGAAGGGTCGATGGCCACCCCGGACTCCCACCACTCGAAGTGCAGGTGAGGCCCTGTGCTGTGGTCTCCTGTGTTGCCAATGATGGCCACCGGTTCTCCTTGGCTAACCCGGTCGCCTGATGAAACAAGTGTCCTGCTGTTGTGCATGTACACTGAAACGCGATCGTCTTCATGTTGGATCATGACGGTGTGTCCTCCTCCTGAGGTAAACCCCGCAAAGAGAACAGCCCCGTCGCCCACAGCCTTAACAGGGGTGTTGGCAGGCGCCACGAGATCCAACCCCCAGTGGCCAATCACCGGATCCCAAGGAGAGGACACTTCGCCCTCTACAGGGGGCATCCATAAACCAGACTCTTTGAGGGCATTGGGACGGTTAACCGCAAAGGCGTCCTCTTCTTTGACGCGGCTTCGCAGCCCATTAAGCGCATCTGCCGGTGAGGCCTGAAGTTGGCCCTGGATTGTGGGCTCATTCAATTGATCGGTGAGTGTCAACGCGTTCGCTGGAAGCTGTCCAGAAAGGATGGCCTTCAGGTTGTCCAAGTATTGGGATTGACGTTCCACGATGCTGGACAAGGAGTCCGCAATTCGCCATGAGTCGGCCTGAAGCGCTCTGGTTTCAGACGTCACATATCCGGGAACAACGTGTTCTTTGAGTGGGGTCAGCGCAATGATTGCGTAGGTCAGTACGGTGACAATGAGAGCGGACAAGGCGGCGAGGGCCCTAAGCTGATTGGGTTGGACCCGCATCGACCACCTTTCTGCAAAGGTCCCCTCTTCCTGGAGGATCAATTTGAATCGCCTGGTTGGGGTGGGCTCTGACTGTGGTGCCTTGGACATCCTATCGGGTTCTTCGTTCTCCAAAGATGGACGACAACGAAAGGATGCCCATGAATTTGTGATTGGGGTGGAAGGATTGCAATATTTTCGCGCCTTTCGAGTTGGTCGCTCGGAACCCGAGTTGAATCATGCGCACCATAACAACGTCATCGAGGAGTGCCCAGTACAGACGGGTATCGCTGTACTCGGTCCTAATTGTCCTCTTGTTGGGGGCCTATGGGTGCACAACGCAGAGGGATGGTCGTTTTTACCGAGCATATCACAACACGACATCTCGGTTCAACGGGTTTCACTTTGCAAGGTTGGCGATGGAAGAGGCCGACGCGAAGTTGGCTGAGACACATGAAGAGAATTGGGACGAAGTGATTCCCTTGTTTCTGTATGGGTCTGAAGACCAGGCGGACTTCTTGTACCCACTGATGGAGAGGACCATTGAAAAGTGCTCAAGGGTGGTTGACCGCCATGCGATGACGCCGCCAAGAAGCCAGCAGAAGGACTTTAAGCGCCCGCAGTTGAACCGGTGGATCGACGACAATTACACGTTGATCGGAAAGGGCCACTTTTATAAAGGAGACTTGGCCAAGGCGGAGGAGGTTTTTAAATACCTGCAGCGCAAACACAAGGAGCCAGACAGTCAGGTGGCGGCTGGCGCCTGGCTGGCCAGGACATACATGGCCATGGAGAACATGCCGAAAGCGAACTCTGCATTGCTTAAGGCGGTCGGAGAGCGGGATGCCTCAGATGAGCTCAGGGCGGATGCTTTTTTGGTTCAGGCCGAATTTCTCTTGACTCAAGACAACGTTGAAGAGGCCATTCGCTACATCGAGCGGGCCATCCCTAAAATCAAACCGAAACGCGACCGCGCTCGCCCTCTTTTCGTTTTGGCCCAATTGAAAAGAGAATACGGGAGCAATCGGGAGGCGATTGAACTGTTCGAGGAGGTGGTTAAGTTGAAGACCCCCTATGAAATGGAGTTCCAGGCCCGCATGCAGCAGGCTTTGGCTTTTGACCGACGCCGTGGTGACAGCATGGAAATCAAGGAGCTCTTCTTTGATATGCTCGAAGAAGACAAGAACGAGGATTACCGAGACCAGATTTACTATGCTTTGGCGCAAATTGAGCTGGAGGAGTTGAATCGCGAAGAGGGCATGGGTTACCTGCGCGATGCTTTGGCTGAGAATTCTGGAAACCGACGCCCCAGAATGAAGAGCTTTCTTTCGTTGGCGGATTTACACTTGGAGGACCGCGAGTATGAGTTGGCTCAGGCATACTACGACAGCACGTTGGCCAATATGAATGAGGACCACCCGAGGTATCAGGAGGTCAGCAACAACGCAAAGAGCTTGACTGAATTGGTGGAGCAGCTCAGGGTGGTTCTGCGAAATGACAGCCTGCGAGACATCTGCAACCTAGATGAGGACGCGCGTTATGTCAGGATGGAGGAAATCATAGAGGGCCTGAGGGTGGCACAGGAGGAGGCTGAAGCTGAGGCGGAGCGTCTCGCTGAGGAGGCGCTGTCCGAGAGCCTGTCGGTTCCTGGGGCGGCGACAGCGTTTTGGCCATACAACCCCAATCTTCGAGAGAAAGGAAAGCAGGACTTTCTGGCCCAATGGGGAGACCGGCCGCTTGAAGACCACTGGAGAAGAAGCCGAAGGTTGGCCTCTGGGTTTGGTACGATTGAGGATGTAGCAGAAGAGGTTGCCTCCGCGGATTTGCTTGGAGCTGGTGGTGAGTTGCCGACTCCCGAGGAACTGTTGGAATCGCTCCCGTGTTCTGAGGAGCAGCGCGCCGCAGCAGACGTTGAGACGGCGACGGCGGTCTATCAGACCGGCGTGATATACAAGGAAAAGCTTGACGATACGGACAATGCTATCGAGGCCTGGGTTGACCTTCTCGATCGCTACACGGAAAGTGCGGAACACCCTTTGGCGCACTATCAGCTGTACAGAACGTACTTGTTTCTCGAAGAGACGGAGAATTACCAGAACCCGTTTTGTGCCACGTGCAACTCCCAGTATTGGGCAGACCAGATTTCTCTGTTGTACCCGGACAGCGAATGGGCCCAGTTGGTTGAAAACCCTGACTTTGTGGACTTTGAGGAGCAGCGCCGAATTGACGAGTTGGCTGCTTATGAGGCTCACCTCATTCGGTATTATAACCAAAAGGACTATCAGGATTTGTTGACGGAGATCAATGTGTTGCTCGACACGGTTCCCAACCACACCCAAGAATGCCGATATCGTTTTCTCCGTGCACAGTGTGTGGGGTGGCTGGATGGTCGGGCCCGAGGAAGGGAGAACTACATCGCTGCACTGAAGGAGGTTGTTGCCTCTTGTGACTCTTCCGAACAGGCTGTGGCAGCCCAAGACATCTTGGAGGGTCTCGGCGCCGGAGAGCGCCAAAAGACCAAAGGAAAAAACGCAGACGCAGTGCCCAAGGCTCCTGACTTTGGGAACTTCACCAACAAGCCCGCACTCGAGCATTATTTCGCGGTGGTGATTCCCGTCAGTAAAGGCGGGTCAGACAAGACAAAGGCCGACTTGGCCGACTTCAATAGGCAGTTTTTTGCAAGCGCGAACCTTAAGGTGACCAGCAACCTCATGGACAGAGAGAACCAATTGGTTCTCGTTAAGGCCTTCCCAAGGAAGGACCGCGCATTGGATTACTTCAAGGTACTCTCCGCCAACCGAGAGTCGATGATTGAGCTCAACACTAGTGGTTTCAAGATGTTTGTCATTCACACGGAGAATTATGTTGAGCTGTTTAAGGGCAAAGACATAGACGGATACAGTAAATTCTTCGAAGAGGTTTACCTTGGGGATTAAACCATCGCGAGAACCGAGCATTATGGCGAGAAACCGCAACCGTGACGTTGGAATAGAGCAGGGAATCAACCGCATTGTGGAGGGCACCCATGTAGAGGGATCGATTCGAAGTGAAGGCAGCATCCGAATAGATGGTCACTTCGTTGGCGACATTCATACCACAGGCCGATTGGTTATTGGTTTGACCGGCAGGGTGGAAGGAAATGTAGATTGCCATGACTGTGAGTCCCAAGGTGTGGTGACGGGGAACCTTCGCGTAGTGGGGTTGCTGACGCTCAAGGAGTCCAGCGGTGTTCACGGAGAGATTCGTTATGGCCGGATGGCTGTGGAGGCTGGCGCGCGGATTGAGGGGATGTGTAAGCTCGACGATGTGGGCGAAGTGTCCGAATCAAAAGAACGGGAGGTCAAGAATCTCGACCATGCCGAACAGGCCCTCCAGCAAAGCGCCTGAACCCAACCGGAGTGTGATGCGCCACGCGGGCATGGCGTCCACGTTGTTCGTTGCCATTGGTGGTGGGGCGTGGTTGGGTCGACGTTGGGATGAAAAAGCGGGTCACGAGCTGGCGTGGGGCACAGCCGCAGGCGCGCTTTTTGGACTTTTTGCTGCAATGGTCATGGTCATACGTGATGCCAAACGATGAAGACGCGAGAGATGAAGTTTTTGGCCTTCAACATCCTGACCGCCTTTGTCGCGTTGTTGTTGATTCACACGCTCGAAGAGCCTTGGATGGTGGATTCAGCTCGGCTGTCTTTGACTGCGGTTGTGCTGTTTTTGGCTGTGATGACGCCGTGCCTTGAGTGGTGGTTGCGGCCAGAGAATTCTGCAAGTTCAGGGGCGCAGGTGCGAAAGGTCATGGGGGTCACCATGATTAAAATGTTTTCCATGCTCATTTTGGTGCTGCTGTATCTCTTCATTGGGGGACCAAGCCCATTGGTTTTTGGCCTGTCCGTGTATTTGGTATATGTCGCGTTTACGGTGATTCTCGTGGCGGAAACCATGCGCCACAAATGGCCGCCCACGGACCCACGTTAAAACTTCTTTCCGGGACTTCGTGATCGGGGTGAAACGGGAAGGAATTCGGACACTATCTTCGCACCCAAATTCGCAGAAGGCGATTATGACCTCCCTTTTCACCCGTTTCCAGCGGTGCATGACCAAAGCCTTGACTTTGGGCCTTTTTATAGGGGCCACGGTGACGGCGACGGCGTCGGGCGACACCCATGCAGAAGGCGGGTTCAACCCGAGTGAATTTATCATCCACCACATTCAGGATGCGCACGAAATTCACCTGATTGGCGGCATTCACATTCCGCTTCCGGTGATTGCATATGCACCCAACACAGGGCAGTTTGACGTCTTCATGAGCAGTGCTCTGCACCACGGTACACACCAAGGCGGGTCAGGTTTGTGGTACACCATGGACCATGGTGTCTTGTCTGCATATGATCACAACCCATCTGGACACGATCACCATGGTTACGAGGAACATGCTGATGATGACCACGGAACCCCCCACACCGGAGGGGTAGACATCGTGGACCTTTCCATTACAAAAAGCATATTCGGAATGCTCCTGATGATGGGCCTCGTTCTTCTTCTTTTTGGACAGGCGGCCAAGGGTTATTCTAAGCGAAAGGGCCAAGCGCCTACAGGCCTTCAAAATGCGCTTGAGCCGATGGTGCTTTTCATTCGCGATGAGGTGGCCATTCCGAGCATTGGAAAGCAGAAAGCGGAGCGCTACTTGCCCTTTTTGTTGACGGTGTTCTTCTTCATTTTCTTTAGCAACCTTCTGGGCTTGATTCCTTTTATCGGTGGTTTCAATATCACCGGAACCCTTGGCATTACTCTGGTTTTGGCGACGCTGGTGTTCTTGATTACCACAGTTTCTGGAAACAAGCACTACTGGAGCCACATACTTTGGCCGTCAGGTGTTCCTCTGCCCATCAAGTTCATTCTGGTCCCCATCGAGATTGCCAGCATCTTTATTAAACCTGCAGTCCTGATGATTCGTTTGACCGCGAACATCACTGCGGGCCACATCATCATCTTGTCCTTTACCTCGCTGATTTTCATTCTTGGAGAACAGTTCGGTGGGGGCGTTGGAATGGGTACAGGCGTTTTCTCTACGCTCTTCATGATTTTCATGTACCTGATTGAATTCTTGGTTGCCTTCTTGCAGGCATACGTGTTCACGTTGCTTGCAGCCCTGTATTTCGGGGAAGCCACCCATGAAGCCCATCACTAAGACAACCTAAACAACCCAAATCCATACATCATGGAACTCGCAATGATCCTTCTGGAATCAATGAATCAAGGTCTCGCAGGTCTCGGCGCCGGCGTCGCAGCTATCGGAGCCGGTATCGGTGTGGGCCGCATTGGCGGATCTGCCCTTGAAGCAATGGCACGTCAACCTGAGATGAGCGGAGACCTCCGCGCCAACATGATCGTGGCTGCAGCCCTCGTAGAGGGTGTTGCGCTTTTCGCGGTCATCGTTTGCCTTCTGGTCGTTTTCGCCTAATCCCCAACGCACTCCGACATGGATGCGTTGTTGACACCCGCTTTCGGATCGGTCGTTTGGGCGACGGTCTCCTTCTTGGTGGTCCTGTTCTTGCTCCGCAAGATGGCATGGGGCCCCATCCTCCAAGGTCTCAAGGACCGGGAAGAGGAAATAGAGGGGGCGCTGAACTCTGCGAAGGAAGCGCGTGCGGAAATCCAAAACCTGCAGTCGGACAATGAACGCCTGCTGCAAGAGGCCCGCGCGGAGCGTGACGGCATGTTGCGCGATGCGCGCGACATGGCCGACAAGTTGGTTGCCGACGCCAAACAACTTGCCAAAGACGAAGGCGAGCGCATGATTGATCAAGCCAAACAGGCCATCGATGGTGAGCGCGCGGCGGCTGTGGCAGAGCTGAAGGCAGAAGTAGCTAAACTCAGTCTGGAGATTGCGGAGAACTTGGTTCGCCAGGAGCTCAAGGGCGACGGCGCCCAGCAAGAGCTAATAGGCCGCATGATTTCGGATTCTAAACTGAACTGACCGCATGTCTGCTACTACAGTTGCCCGTCGCTATGGAAAGTCCTTGCTCACGTTGAGCAAAGAGCAAAATGCGGTGGACGCAGTCGAGCAGGACATGCGGGCGTTGATTGAGGCAGCCAAAGAGAATCGAGAACTCTCGACTATCTTGGCCAGCCCTGTTGTTCGACCTGAAAAGAAGGAGGCCATCGTGCGTGCCGTCTTTGCAGGTGCCCATGATTTGACAACGGCGTTTTTGGCGCTGTTGGCCAAGAAGGGCAGAGCGGGGTTGATTGCGCACATGGCCGAGGCCTTCGTTGCTCTTGTGCGAGAGGAGCGGGGTGTCGTTCTGGCGGAAGTCGTGACGGCAGTGCCGCTTGACGATGTGCGTCGCTCTGAAATCAACGCACTGATTGGCAAGGTCCACGAGGGAGGTGTGGAATTGTCAGAAACAGTCGACCCCCAGCTCATTGGCGGCTTTAAGCTGCGCGTGGGTGACCGGATGATCGACGCCTCGGTGTTTCAGTCCCTTCGGACGTTACACCGCAACCTCACCAACAACCCTTACGAACCGGCTTACTGAGCGTACCTAGACCTCATGTCCCAGATCAAACCCGCTGAAGTATCCGCCATCCTGCGTGAGCAGCTTGCCGGAAATCAATCTGAGGCCGACCTCCAAGAGGTTGGCACTGTCCTCCAAGTGGGGGATGGAATTGCCCGTATTTATGGCCTCTCCAACGTGCAGGCTGGAGAGCTCATAGAGTTTGAGAATGGCGTCCGTGGCATTGCATTGAACCTCGAGGAGGACAATGTGGGCGCGGTTTTGCTTGAACCCTCCGGAGAACTCAAGGAAGGTTCATCTGTGAAGCGGTTGAACCGAATTGCCTCGGTCAAGGTGGGCCGCGGCATGCTTGGCCGCGTGGTCAATACGTTGGGTGAGCCTATTGATGGAAAGGGCCACATCGAAGGAGATCTTTATGACATGCCGATGGAGCGGAAGGCGCCAGGTGTGATCTATCGTCAGCCTGTAAACGAGCCGCTGCAAACCGGAATCAAGGCCATTGACTCGATGATTCCGATTGGCAGGGGCCAACGGGAGCTCATCATTGGCGACCGCCAAACCGGAAAGACGACGGTGGCCATTGACACCATCATTAACCAGAAGGAGTTTTACGATCGCGGGGAGCCCGTGTATTGCATATACGTGGCCATTGGACAGAAGGGCTCTACGGTTGCGGGTATTGTTCAGACGCTTGAAGAGGCGGGTGCAATGGCATACACCGTGGTTGTTGCGGCGACAGCATCAGATCCGGCACCATTGCAGTTTTACGCCCCTTTCACGGGTGCGGCGATTGGCGAGTTTTTCCGGGATACTGGTAACCCCGCGCTTGCGGTCTATGATGACCTGTCTAAGCAGGCTGTTGCGTATCGCGAGGTTTCATTGTTGCTCCGCCGCCCACCGGGTCGTGAGGCTTACCCTGGAGACGTATTCTATCTGCACAGCCGCCTGTTGGAGCGCGCAGCCAAGGTGATCTCAGACGACAACATTGCAAAGGAGATGAACGATCTGCCGGAAAGCCTCCGTCCCATGGTGAAGGGGGGTGGATCAATGACGGCGTTGCCCATTATTGAGACGCAAGCGGGAGACGTTTCTGCATACATCCCCACGAACGTGATTTCCATCACGGACGGACAGATCTTCTTGGAGAGCAACCTCTTCCTCTCTGGAGTGCGTCCGGCCATTAACGTTGGTATTTCTGTGAGCCGGGTTGGTGGTTCAGCGCAAATCAAGTCCATGAAGAAGGTGTCGGGTACATTGAAGTTGGACCAGGCGCAGTACCGTGAGCTTGAGGCTTTTGCGAAGTTTGGATCTGACCTCGATGACGCCACCAAGGCCGTGCTCGATAAGGGCATGCGCAACGTGGAAATTTTGAAGCAAAACCTCAACTCGCCCATGCCGGTTGAGGAGCAGACAGCCATCATTTATGCGGGCACAAAGAACCTGCTCAAGACTGTTCCCGTGAACCGTGTCAAGGAGTTCGAGACAGCATACCTCGATTACCTGAGAACGAAGCATGCCGACACAATGGCCGAGCTCAAGAGCGGGAAGTACTCTGATGAGGCGCAGGCAACCATGAAGGCTGCCGCTGAAGAGGTGAGTAAGCAATTCGCCAGCTGATTTATCCATGGCCGGTCTCAAGGAAGTACGCAATCGAATCGCCTCTGTTGGTAGCACCCGGCAGATCACACAGGCGATGAAGCTGGTTTCTGCGGCGAAGCTGCGGAGGGCGCAAGACGCGGTGACGCAAATGAGGCCCTATGCTGAAAAGCTGCAGGAGATTTTGGTCAACGTCTCGGCGTCTCTGGACGCGTCTGAAAACCCCTACGCGGTAGAGCGTGAAGCAGAAAAGGTGTTGTTGGTCGCTGTGACGTCCAACCGTGGCTTGTGTGGGGCGTTCAACAACAACATCATCAAATTGGCGCACCAGCGAATCAAGGAGCTGGAGGGCAAAGACGTCCACGTTTTGTGCCTTGGAAAGAAGGCTGCAGATGTTTTCCGACGAACGGAACACTTTACTACGCTGGACTTGGGCAATGAGCCTCACACGGTGTTTGACAACCTGAATTTCCAAGGGGCAGCGGAAGCTGCGGGTCAGGTTATGGAAGCTTTCCGTTCCGGCAAGTACGACCGGGTGGAAATCCTATACAACCGCTTTGTCAACGCGGCGGTTCAGGATGTGATGTGTGAGCAGATGCTGCCCATTGAGCAAACACCGATTGAAGAAACAGCGGAGACGGTGGCCACTTCAGTGGATTACATTTTTGAGCCCAGTCGCGAGGAAATTGCCGAAAACATCATTCCCAATACCTTGAAAATTCAGTTGTACAAGGCGCTGTTGGACAGCCATGCTTCTGAGCACGGGGCGCGGATGACGGCGATGCACAAGGCCACGGAAAACGCAGGCGAAATGCTGCGCGAGCTCAAACTGAGCTATAACAAGGCACGTCAGGCAGCCATTACGGCAGAAATTCTCGAGATTGTGGGCGGCGCGGAAGCGTTGGAAGGATGATCCCACCAACTTGATTCGACTCTCATTACGGAAACGACTGCTGCTGGCGATGCTGGCAGTGACTGCGTTGGGCTTTATCCTGACGGGAGCGGCCACATATATCGGGTTTTCTCGATTGGACGCGGACTACAATGTTGCGCGTCTCGAAAGAAAGGAGTCCGCCGTAGCCAAGAGTTTGGGCTTTGCTTTGAGAAGGGCCGTTGGTGATGACGTGGAAGCGTTGTCGTTGAGTTGGGCTGTTGTTTCAGCCGGGTTTGCGGATCGGGTCGTTGAGATGGAAGCGGTACACGGTCTTCCGATAGCTGTGTACCGATTGGACGGCGCACTTTTCGTGACATCTTCTGTAAGACGCCCGGAAGACTCGGGATTTCCCACGGAAGTTGACCCGGAGGTTTTGATTGCCCTTGCCGAGGGTGTCTCCCGCCTCGAAGTGCCAACAGGGAATGGGGACTATCTGGCGTACTGGTATCAGTTGAATGCTGACCTGTGCCCAGTGGCCTTGGTTGCTTTACGCTATGAATCAAGGAGCCTAGAGGCTGTTGCGCGCAGTGAGTTCATGCGCAACCTCGGTGCCGTTTTTGCACTTGTTTTTGGAGCAGCGGTGGCCTTGGCTTTTTTCTTGACTCAATCGATTACTCAGCCTCTTGCGCGTTTGGGAAGTCGAATGGATGACATGGACGTGGGACGTGAGGCGGCGGCAGAGCCATTGAAATACGACGCGGCGCCAGGGGATGAAATTGGTGCGCTTGTGGAGCGATATAACAGGATGGTGGAGAACGTGAGGCGATCGGCGTTTGCCTTGGCGCAATCCGAACGGCAAAGTGCGTGGCGCGAAATGGCCATGCAGGTTGCCCATGAGATTAAAAACCCTTTGACCCCTATGAAGCTTGGAATCCAGCAGTTGGAGCGAAGGGCGCTTGATGCGGAGTCAGAGCCCGAGGAGTTAAAAAACCGAATTGTGGCCATGTCGTCTACGTTGCAGGGTCAGATTGACCTGTTGTCTAGGATAGCAGGCGAGTTCAGCACTTTGGCGAGGCTTCCACAAGGTGAATTGTTGCCGCTTTCCTTGAAGTGCTTGTTGGAGGAGGTGGTCTTGCTGCATGGGGTGGAAGGCGTCGGGCCAACGTTGAGTTGTGATGGGGACGTTGAAGTCCAGGGTGACGCGGATCAATTGAAGCGGTTGTTTTCGAATTTGATCATCAATGCCCAGCAGGCCATCGGTGACGGGCCCGGCGAGGTTTGGGTGGTTTTGGATGCTTCTGTGCGTTGCGTGCTTGTCAAGGACAGCGGTCTGGGCATGTCGAAGGAGGTTGCAGAACGTGTCTTTGAGCCTCGTTTTACCACCAGAGGCGGTGGGTCAGGCTTGGGGCTGGCCATGGTCAAGGCCATTGCCGAGCGGCATTCTTGGCGTGTGGTCTTTGATAGCAAGCCCGGCCTTGGCACTGAATTTCGACTCTTTGTCAAGGGGTGAGTCAAATGCTTATGGCCCACCTTCAGTTTTAAATCAGAGGGATCAGCCTTGGGGCACGACCGACGCGGGAAACCACAGCGGTCGAGAGGGGGCAGCGTCGTTGATGAAGGGCGCGACTTGCATTGCCAACAAGCCAAGGCCTTCTGAAAGCCCCTGAGGCACGCAAAGAAGCTCTGAAATGGTAGTGCCTATGCGAGGGGATCCCTTGGCATAAAAGAAGGCGTTGTGCGCCCGCAAAATGCCGTTATCGTTTTCCCGGTCTACACTGGGAAGGTCCAGAAGCAGGTGTTGGACCCCATAACGGACCAGAATTTCGGCAAAGCCGTCGGCCAGGTAGGGCGGGTTGGTGTTGCTCCAGTCTCGTTGGACATCACTTTTCGTGCAGCGGAGAACAACGGCTCGCGGCGCTTTTTGTGACAACAGTTCGGACGCCTTTTCTATAGCAGAAGTCGGCACCACCCAGTTTTGATCAGCGGATTCAGGTTGAGCCTCAATCAAAAGAGCGGGCAACAAGAACGGCATGTGTTCAGAACGCGCCAGCGCATCGATGGGTTGGAATTCATCAGAGATGTGCTCCCTGGTTTCTGTATGGGTGCCGTGTGCGTGAGGATTGAAGGTGAGGTCCCGAAAGTTGACACTTCCCCCTTCTGCGATTGATCCAACCCAATTTGCGGTTCGCACCGGGCTTGCTTTGGCTGGTCCTTTGTACCAAGCACGAGGCAGTCCGGTGTGTGGGTTGACAGGAACGCTCAGATCTGTTGCGGGTCCCGTGGCGCGCCATGTGTGGCCGTGGTGGTCGAGTTCGATGCGGAGGGTCATGGAGGCCAAGTTGCCGAGACTTCAGCGAGGGGACAAAAAAGAAAAGCCCCGCCGATGAGGGCAGGGCTTTTCCAATGGGATGTGTTTCCGATTACTGGAAGAGGTAACCAAGGCGGAGTTGCGCTTGGAATTGGGTTCCGAGCGAGCCTCCCTGTTGGCCTCCCGTCCAGAATGGGCGGTCGTTGATGTTGGCAGGGTGCTGACCGCTGTATGCGTGTCCAACGAGGTCAACGCTGCCTTGAATTGGGGCGGGCATCTCGGTGAGGTCACTGGGGTCTACTGCATTTTGCGTGCCCCAGAACAGATTGTACGCAACGTTGTCAGTCGCAGAAATTTCCATGTCGTTTACCGTGGAGCTCCTGAACCCAAGACCGGCTTCAGCACCCAAGTAGAGGTAGTCCGTGATGTAGGCGTCGAAACCGGTCACAAGGCCGACCATAAATACGCTGGCACTCTGGGTGAGGGTTTGCGTCCAAACGATGTACTGGTCTTGGTCACCGACTTGGTTCTCGTCGTCTGCACTCCAGAACTCCTGTTCGAAGGAAGAACTGGTGACACCATATCCCACCTCAAAACCAACGTATGGGCTGAGCTTGTCTCCACCGGCATCAAAGTGCTTCTCATAACCAGGCGCAATCATCCAACTGCTCTGGCTAAAGGTATCGTACATGTCGGGGCTGGGAATTTCGTCGTCACCCGAAGTAACGTATGCGCCTGCGATGGCCGGAATACCACCCTCTACGACAGTGCCGTCCGGCATAATGCTATAGTAGGGCTCCGGACGACCAACGCCGTTAAAGTCAAACTCGCGGAATCCGATTGACTTGGAGTTGGTGCTATTCAAGGTCAAGCTTAAACGGAAAGCGGACTCTTCGTCCGTGAAGTTCCGGTACTTAATGGTGGTTCCATCAACGGGGCTGTTACCAAATGGAGTGAATTGTAGCTCGATATTGTGCTCGCCGCCGAATTGCTTCTGGGCGTTGGCCGTGACTGCGAAGAGGGCAACCAAGGCAAGGGCTGACAGGATGTGCTTCATCTTGAGGTTTCTGAAAAAAGATTTCCGGCCGCAAGAAAGGCAATTCCGTCTAAGCTTTTGGGGATATACACTGTTTTTCCACATTTCCCCCTGTGGATGCCTAAAACAGGATCAGAAGCTCGGTGACCCTGAGTGCCTGATTTCCTTCATTTTGATGTCATTTTGCAGGCATGGACTCCCTACACCCGTTGTTGCAGAAGGCGTATGACCCAGCGCGTTTTGGTCGTTTGGCGCACCAAGTGGTGGATGATTTGAAGCAACACCTTGAGGATGCTCAAGGTCGCAGCGCCCCCCGGTCTATGCCTTGGACAGCACCGCTTCAAGAGCGTGTGTTTTGGGAGGGCCGTTTGAGTCGCCCGGTCGGCTTGGTGGACCTCATGCGAGAGGTGGTGTCGCGGTCAAATGCGCTTCAGGACCCCCGGTATATGGGACACCAGGTGGCGGTTCCATTTCCTGATGGGGCTTTGGTTGGTCTGGTCACTGACCTCTTGAACAACGGGGGTGCGATTTATGAGATGGGGCCGACGAACTCAGCCATGGAGGAGGTGCTGATGTCCCGGATTGGGCGGATGATGGGTTTTCCCGAAGGGTGCGGCGGTGTGATGTGTCACGGGGGCACCTTGGCCAACATGGTGGCCCTCTTGGCTGCGAGACGATGGGCCGGGGGTCCGGATTGCGATCCTTGGCAACAAGGGGATGATGCTCGCGGTGCAGTTTTAGTTTCGAGGCAGGCGCACTATTGCGTTGACAGGGCTGTGCGAGTCATGGGATGGGGTGCGGAGGGCGTTGGGTTGGTGGACACGGATGCGCAGCATCGAATCACAAGGGAGGGGTTAGAGAGGGCGATGGCGGACACGTTGGCCAAGGGAAGGCGCGTGGTTTCGGTCGTTGGAAGTGCATGTACCACCAGCACTGGTGCCTATGATGATTTGAATCTGCTCGCTGATTTTGCGGAGGATCGAGGGATTTGGTTCCACATCGACGGTGCCCACGGTGCCCCGGCAGTTTTTAGTGAACAGCACCGTCACTTGGTTGATGGTATAGAAAGGGCAGACAGTCTGGCCATGGACTTTCACAAGATCATGGGAGTACCTGCGCTTTGCACGGGATTGTTCTATGCGAAACAAGAGCACAGTTTTTTGCCGTTTACCCAAACGGCAGAATACCTGTGGAGTGATGCAGAGGAGCCGGAGTGGTGGAACTTTGGAAAGCGCACGTTCGAGTGTACCAAGCGCATGCTCAGCACGCGTGTAGCTGCTGTTTTAGAAGAGTACGGGTCAGAAATTTGGGGCCACTTGGTAGACCGGCTGTTTGCTCTGGGGAGGGAACTGGCCGACCAGATTATGCAACGCGATGGCTTTGAACTGGCCATGGAGCCGGAGGCGAACATCGTTTGTTTTCGCTTTGTCCCCGACCAATTGAATTTGGACTCTCTTGAGAAGCAGAATGGCTTTACTGAGCGGTTGAGAAAGAGACACCTGGAGGAAGGTGAACATTATGTGGTGATGACGCGGTTCGATGGCACGGTCTGGTTGCGGTGTACGTTGATGAACCCATTGACCAAAGCCGACGACTTGGAGGCCATGTTAGACAGCCTAGAGTCTCTTGCCGCAGGGCTTACTCGACAGTAACGCTTTTGGCTAGATTTCTTGGCTGGTCCACGTTTCTGTCGAGCATGACGGCAATGTGGTAGCTCAACAGTTGGAACGGGATGGTGCTCAAAATCGGAATGAGGGCGTTTTGTGCTGGGTGAATTTGAACCGTGTGGTCGGCCATTCTGGCGACTTCACTGTCTCCGGTGGACACCACGGCGATGACTTTTCCACCTCGGGCTTTGACCTCTTGAATGTTGGATAGCACTTTTTCGTAGTGGGCATCTTGCGTGGCCACAATGAAGACAGGCATGTTCTCGTCGATTAGCGCAATGGGCCCGTGCTTCATTTCTGCCGCAGGATAGCCTTCAGCATGGATGTAGCTGATTTCTTTCAGTTTAAGCGCCCCTTCAAGGGCCACTGGGAAATTGTACCCCCTGCCTAGGAAGAGTGCGTTTGGTGCGTCTTTATATATCTCTGCAATGGCCTTGATTTCGTTTTCTTTTTTGAGAATCGCGTCCACTTTGTTTGGGAGCTCTTCCAGCCCTACCATGAGGCGGTTCAGCTGCTGTGCATCGATGGTTTCCCTCAATTCTCCCACCCGAAGTGCCACGAGTGCGAGTACGGTGAGTTGTGCGGTAAAGGCCTTAGTGGAGGCGACCCCAATCTCAGGCCCCGCGTGTGTGTATGCGCCGCTGTGAGACTCTCTTGAGATGCTTGAACCCACGACGTTACAAATCCCAAACACATGGGCGCCGCGCTCCTTTGCCATGCGGATGGCCGCCAGCGTGTCTGCCGTCTCTCCAGATTGGCTAATGGCAATTAGAATGTCCCCAGCGCCTAACACGGGATTCCGATAACGGAATTCACTGGCATATTCTACTTCTACCGGTATGCGGAGCAGGTCTTCGAACATGTACTCAGCCACCAAGCCCGCATGCCAACTGGTTCCACAGGCCACAATGATGAGGCGGTTGGCGTTGGACCACATGTCCTTGTGGTTGTCAATTCCAGCCATGCGAATGCCCCCGAGCCCAAGCCTTAACCTTCCCCGAAGACAGTCTGCAATCGAACGTGGTTGTTCGTGGATTTCCTTGAGCATGAAGTGCTCATAGCCCCCCTTTTCAATAGACTCCAGTGCCACTTCGAGTTCCGTGATGACCGGGGTGACCTTGTGGTTTTTTGTGGTTCTGATTTTTAATCCTGCTGTAAGGGAGATTCGGGCAACCTCTTCGTCTTCCAAGTACACAACGTTCTTGGTGTATTCAATGATTGGTGTGGCATCGGATGCGATGAAGTATTCTCCATCTCCGATGCCGATGACCAGTGGGCTGGACTTCCTTGCGAGAACGAGTTCATCGGGTCGGCCAATGTCCACCACGGCGATGGCATAGGCACCCACGACCTCATTCAAGGCAACACGGGTTGCCTCGAACAGGTCCAATTCTTCACTGCTCCGCATTACCTCTGAAATGAGGTGTACCAACACCTCTGTGTCGGTGTCACTGTAGAAGGTGTGGCCCCGGGCCATTAAAGTTTCCTTCAGTGAGTGGTAGTTCTCGATGATGCCGTTGTGGATCAGCGCGAGCTGTCCATCTCCACTGATGTGAGGGTGTGCGTTGATGTCGTTCGGAGGGCCGTGTGTCGCCCACCGCGTGTGTCCAATGCCCAAGTGCCCCTGAGGAGCACTGCCATCGAGGTGCTCCAAAAGATCGTCCACCTTGCCCTTTTTTCGGTGATGAGAAAGGGTGCCACTTGAGTCCAATACAGCAATTCCGGCGCTGTCATATCCTCGGTACTCAAGTCTTTTTAGCCCTTTGATGAGAAGGGGAAAAGCCGGTTGGTCGCCGAGGTATCCTACAATGCCGCACATGAGATAAAGATACTCTCAATGCGGGTTCCGGCTATTCTGACCGGGTAACGATGAATGCGGCTTCTGTGGTGGATTGCGGGGTGCGGAACACCACCTGTTCCAACGCTACTGAAGAGAGCTCTGAGTAGAGGTAGACATGGGGACGCGATTCTTCCCCGTTAAGTCTGCGTTGAGCGTAGATCGGAAGGTTGATCACGTACGCATTTTGGGTGGGGTCGTAAGCGCCGCCATAGGTGACCCCTGGGGACGCTACCTCCGGAGTGAATTCAAGGCCGCCATTCAGGCCCTTCATGAAGGCGGTAAGTCCGGCAGGTCGCGGCAGTTTTGACGGGACATCCTCTAAAGGCAGGACAACCTCTGCCCTGTTGATGACTGTTCCGCTTTCGACATCGAGGCTGTCCAACCCACTCAGGTCGAGCCTCAGATATGAACCTGCTGCACCAACCAATGCGACACGGGGGGCGTTTTCCGTGGGCAGACTGTCATTCAACAGTCCAAATTCCGGGGGCCAACTGTGTCTGAAGTGTCCAATTCGAGCGGCATTGCTGTTGATGATGAAGTTGTAGCTCGTCGTGTCGGTTGTGTTGTGGTAGTGCAGTGTCAGGTATGATGTGCCGGCGTTGGGCTCAAGGCTTACGACTCCACCACCACCGGACTCAGATCGTACTTGGAGCCCCTTGAACCAAGACCGCCACGCGTCATTTGAGGCATACACGGAGGTGTCTGCGTCAATCAACCCTTGTCCAAAGGAAGTGTTGAGTGGAATTCGGACTTGCGCGGAAAAAGCTTCTGAGCCAACGTAAACCGAATCAAACGGGTGCATTTGAACGGGTTGACCTGAGGGAATGGCGAGGTTAATGGGAATGGTTGGTGGAATGTCTTGGCTGTAATAGGAGCTGTCTATGGAAATCGTGTCCGCCAATTGCTCCACGCTCAGGATTTGATCGAAGTTGAGTCCATAGGATGGTCCATTGAACCGCAAGGTGAAGATGACGCTGTCACAGACGGGGTTGGTACCAAAGTCCTTGTTGGTCTGGGAGAGGCGCAATTCCGCCGAAAAGAAGGCCGATGTCAGGCCGCTAATTGGGTCTATGGTGTTGCCAAGAAGAAGGCGGCTCCTTTCGTCTGTGCGAAGAGAATCGACGGGCACCATTTCGATGGAAAAGGCCAGCGTGTCGGTTCGTAAATCCAGCAGTTCACCATCGGGTTGGAGCCCGAGTCCAAGGTCTCCGTTGGGTTTCCTGCACCCAACAGTGGTTGCGGATACGAGCAAGAGCAAAAAAGCGACGCGTGCGAAACGCATGGGTGAATCGGATTGAGGCACGAAAGGTCGTGCAGAATGGCCGTCGGGGCACACCTTCGTCAACCGATGGTCGAAGGCGCAGAATGTCAGACGGAAAGAAGAAGGCTTACTCCTCAACGGCCACCTCCTTTCCCTCGAGGATGGTGTCGTAGAAGTTGGCAACTTCAGCAGCACCAAGCTCGGCTTCAACGTGCTTCATTTTTGGCAACTCTGAAGATTGGAATAGCGTGTTGGTTTCTTGTGTCAACTCTTCTGAACCAGCGATGATGGCATCAGAGTGTTTGATGGCGAGGGCATTCAACGCGTCGAATGTGGGAATTTGAATGGACTCGACTTTTTCTTTTTGGATGCCGTCAAAGGTGATTTTTTCGTGCAGGCTTCCGTTCAATGTGCCCTTGAAACCCTCATTGTAAAGGCTTGTGACAATTTTGGTGTTCTCAAAGTGAGCGTCTTCGTTGAAGAGGTTTTTCAGGTAGAGCGGCACAAGAGAAGCCATCCAGCCATGGCAGTGAATGATGTCTGGGGCCCATGAAAGCTTGCGCACGGTTTCAAGGACGCCTCGAGCAAAGAAGATGGCGCGCTCATCGTTGTCGGACACAAGCTTGTCTTTGGCATCAAGCCAAGTGACTTTCTTTTTAAAATAGTGCTCGTTGTCTATAAAATAGACTTGCATCCGTGCAGTGGGAATGGAAGCCACCTTGATGATCAAAGGGTGGTCCGTGTCGTTGATGTTCAGGTTCATGCCGCTCAAACGGATGACCTCATGCAACTGATGGCGGCGCTCATTGATGACACCAAAACGAGGCATGAAAACACGGATTTCACGGCCGCGCTCGTGTATACCCTGAGGAATTTGCCTTGCTGCCCTGCTGATGTCACTCTCCGGGAGAAAAGGTTGAATTGCTTGACTGACGTAGAGGATGCGGGTCTTGCTCATGAATCTTCCGGAATAACAGGCTCCCTCAAATATAGCGCGAAAACCTTGGAAATTCAAGCGCTTCCGCTACTTTAAGCGCCTCAAATTCGTGTCTGTTGGCACAGATTAACGGTCTGTCGGCGAATCTCCGCCCCCTGGCCCTAGCCAACAGAAACGAACCATCGCGGAAGGGCAGTGCGCATTTATCATGCATTTGAAGACTGGAGGTGTGCGTCTGAGGAGGCGCTTGGGTCGGCCTCAGTGGGTTTTGTGCCCACCATGGGGGCCCTGCATGACGGCCACGCGTCCTTGATTCGGCGGGCCCGACATGAGCTCGGTGATGGCGGTCATGTGGTTGTGAGTGTATACGTGAACCCCACTCAATTCAATGATGCCGCAGACTTTGAGATGTATCCGAGCACGCGAGAATCTGACATCAAAATGGCTGAGGATGCCGGTGCGGACGCGATGGTGTTTCCCCGTTCTGATGAGTTGTATCCTCATGGCGTCCCCGAAAAGGCTGAGCCCGTAGACTATGGCATGCTGACGAGTCATTGGGAGGCTTCACACAGGCAAGGACATTTCGACGGTGTTGTGGCAGTGGTGCGTTCCTTGTTTCGACTGGTTGAACCAGAGCGGGCTTATTTCGGGGAAAAGGATTGGCAGCAGCTGGCTGTCATCTCTGAATTGGTTCGTCGTGAATTTCCTGGCTTGAGTGTTGTTCCTGTTTCTACGGTCCGCGAACCTGACGGCTTGGCCATGAGTTCGCGGAACACCCGTTTAGCGCCCCATGATCGGGATGCTGCTGCCCTGCTTTATGGTGCATTGTGCGCAGTCGCGGAGGCTGGTGGAACTGATGACAGTGTTGACCAGCAGACTGCCGCGCTCTGTGCCAAAGGGTGGGAGATGGAGTATTTGGCGGTGGTGGATGCGGAGACCCTAGAGGACGGTGTTGACCCGGCGCGAGCAAGGCGCGTTGTTGCGGCTGGTTTTTGGGGCGGGGTAAGGCTTATTGATAACCTTCGGGTTTTGTGTTGAGCTCTTGGGGTGGCATTGACAGCATCTTTTGCCGAACTTCGTGCCAAAATCCGCCGGATGGGAGCCATTGGACCTACTCAAGTTTTTCTGATCGTTTTGGTCGTTCTCTTGTTGTTCGGAGGAAGAAAGATCCCCGAGTTGATGCGCGGTTTGGGCCGTGGAGTGAAGGAGTTTAAGGACGCCACGCAGGACGACGGCAAGGCCGGCGATGATGGCGATAAGGCCTGATTGCTGCGCCTCCGCTCACGTTGTCCGATTCTGGTTGACTGGCTGTTTCATTGGTTGGTCATTTGGACTGATTGCCCAGGCGGACTCTCTTGAACACGCCCTTGACTCGACCCGTTCTGCAAAACCCTTGGTGTCGGAACCAACAAGGGTAGATTTTGATTCAGTCGCGATGTCCTTTGCGCAACGGGCAGATTCACTTTGGCTGGCTTGGTGCAAAGAGGCACATTGTGCCAGCATCGACAGCGCGGTTTGGTTTGCAGGCACTTCAAGCAAGCAGTTGGCCAGGTCTTTGGATACGGCGGCGGTTGTGAGAGACCTAGCAGACTTGGACCGCAGGACCGCGTTTGACCTTGCACCGCACGGTGCGGTCTTGGATCGGATTGCCTTTATGATGCGAAACAGGCCCATTTTCCTTGGGAGGATGATGGGACGCGCCCCCCGCTATTTCCCAATGTTCGAGGAGGCGCTGGACCGTCATGGACTTCCTCTTGAGCTGAAGTATTTGCCTGTGTTGGAGAGTGGACTGAACCCTCTCGCCAGAAGCCATGCTGGCGCGACAGGCCTGTGGCAGTTCATGTATTCAACGGCGCGAAGGCACGAATTGGAAATCAACAGTTGGGTGGATGAGCGAAAGGACCCGATGGCTTCGACGGAGGCTGCCTGCCGGTTTTTGAAGCGCTTGTTTAAGATTTATGATGGTGATTGGCATCTGGCTTTGGCGGCCTACAATGCGGGGTCAGGCAATGTCAACAAGGCCATTCGAAGAGCTGGTTCTCGTGACTTTTGGCGCGTGCGTCGTTTTTTGCCGAGGGAGACGGCCAAGTATGTGCCATCGATTATTGCTTTGGCGTATTTGTTTGCTCACCCTGTGGAGGCCGGCCTGATTCCGAGTGAAACGGTTGTTCCCGCCTTTGCGTTGGACACGGTCATGGTGTATCAGAATGTGCGGTTTGATCAAGTGTCCAAGGTCACAGGCCGTCCCACGGAGGAGGTGGCGCAATTGAATCCCCAGTATCGGAAGGAGGTCGTTCCGGGTGCGATCGGTGGCGGGTGGCCCATTGTTTTGCCCTTGGAGTCTGTGGGTGCATTTATAGAAGGGTTGCCAGAGGCACTGCTGTGGGAGCCGCATCGTACCCCCGAGGTTCGTTTTGAGCCAGAGGTGACGGTGTACCGGGTTCGGAGTGGGGATGTGTTGGGGACCATAGCAAGAAAGCACGGCGTATCGGTGCGTGAATTGAAAAAGTGGAACGGGTTGAGCGGAGACATGATTCGGGCCGGACAGAAACTCTATATACATGCGGACCCACATTGAGCTCAGTCATTGCCCTCGCGATTGTTTCATGGTGATTTGGGCAGTTGCTCTGTTGCTTTCATTGGCCTCTTGTTCTGGGTTGGAGGGTGAGGGCGCGGAAGGGTCCGCAGCGTCAAGGGAGTCTCTTCTCCCGGGAAAGTTGGGCCCCAGTGGCGAGGTGGTAATGGTGGTGTCCGAGCCGCTCTGGAATCGTGGGATTGGTGATGCAGTTGACAGCGTTTTTTTGCGGCCTGTTCGGGTGCTACCGCAATACGAACCGCGGTTTGATGTGATACGTTTGGACCCTTCAGAGTTTGACCGCTTCTGGAAGCCCCACCGCAACCTCGTCGTCTTTGATATTGCAGACCGGATTGACACGCAGGAGCCGCAAATGAGGGTGATGCGCTCTCGATTTGCGAAAGGGCAGGTTTACGTTGAGGTTAAGGCGAGAACAGCGCAGGCCGCTTCCGCCCTGCTCCTTGACCCTCTTCAGGGTGAAATGTTGGTTGACCTATTGGAAGAGGAGGAGGCGAAACGCTATGCCCAATGGTTCGCCTTGGACCGGAATGAAGTTTTGGAGCGCAAGGTCCAGCAGGCACACGGATTGGCCTCTGTGCTTCCACGAGATGCCCGCATGGTGACTTCTGATGAGGGCTTTGCTTGGATTGAACGGAACTTGACCCGAATGAAAGGCGGGCGTAATCACGATGTACAGATGGGCATCATCCTGCACCGCACTCTATATGGGGGGCCGGCGGATTTTTCTATGGACCGAATGCTCGCTCGGCGGGATTCGTTGCTCAAGGCCCGTATTTCTGGCCCCAACCCCGATAGTCACATGGTGACGGAGTTTCGGTTGCCTCCGCGGTATGAAGAGGTGTCTTTTAGGGGTGGTTTTGCAGCGAAGATGCGCGGTTTGTGGAGGATGGAGGGCGACTTTATGGGCGGCCCATGGACCTCCATTGCTTGGGTGGACGAGGCCCGCGGACAGTTGGTGTCTGTAGACGGCTACGTTTATGCACCTTATTTCGGAAAGCGAGAATACTTGAGGGAAGTCGAAGCCATTGTTCGTTCATTCGCCCCTGCCGACACTAAAACCAATTCACCATGAAATACACGATTCACTACACTTTGAGGGCCGATGGCCCCGAGGGAGAAGTCATAGAGGCCACGGTTCCCGAAGAGCCCTTCACGTTTGAGGCTGGTGCCGATGAGATTCTAGAGGACCTAGAGGAAGCAGTCAAGGCCGCTGCCGTTGGTGATCAAATGGAGCTGCTTATCCCGGCAGACAAGGCATATGGCCCTGAAATGGAAGGCGCTTTTGTGACGCTGCCCAAGACGCAATTTGTGGATGAGGACGGAATGGACGAATCTGTCATGGCCGAGGGTGAAGTTGTGGTTATGCGCGATGAGTCGGGAGAGGAGCTGCACGGCGTGGTAATCGGTTTGACCGAAGAAGAGGTTGAGGTTGATTTTAACCATCCCCTCGCTGGAATTGACCTGCACTTTTCGGTTCAGGTTATGGACTCGTCGGGGTCCTAACTCGGCTGAAAACGGGCGATTGCCAGACATTGTGCAAGAGGCCATACCATCTCCCGTCGGGGTCGATTAACTTCGGCGATTCTGCATGCGTCAAATCCGACCTACCCGAAGCAAGGCCCACGGTTTTTCCGCGTTTTCCACCGCGTTGGGGGTGGGGCTGACCTTGGGCATTCTGGGCGCACTCATTGCGGGAGCGCTTGTGGTACAAGAGCTTCGGCGAAGCTGGTGGGCTTCGATGGCCGTTCAGGTCGTTTTGGAAGACGGGATTAATGGAGATCAGGCTGTAAAGAAGTGGATGGCTGAAGAGGCTGTGGCCCAAGCTGTATTTGTGGATGCCGATTTGGCTTCGGCTGAAATGGAGCGAGAACTGGGTGAGCCTTTCATGGACTTTTTGGGCACGTCTCCTTTGCCTGCTCTGGTGGAAATTCGGCTAGACCCAGAGTGGGTGGGGCGTTTTGGAACGCAGGGTCTGGCCGCCCTTGTTTCTCAATGGGAATCCCATGAAGGTGTCGTTCGTGTGGCCTATCCCCGAAGGGTTCTTGAGCGACTTGAGCGCGGGTTTTCGGATTGGACAGGCCCGTTGTCGTTGTTGTTGGTGGTGTTCATGGTTGTGGCTGTAGCGCAGATTTTCAATGTGGTGCGTCTGAGCGTGTTTGGCAGAAGGCAATTGATTCGAAGCATGGATTTGGTGGGTGCTCCACCGAGCAGGATCAGGCGCCCCTTTATTGCGGAGGCCATGGGGTATGGCTTGGTGGGTGCGATTTTGGCTTATGCAGCGGTTGTTGGTCTTCTCGGAATGTTGAAGCCTTATTTGTTCGTTTTGCAGGAATGGGGTGTCGAGCAACTTGCTTTTTTGCTTGTGCTGCAGGTGGCCATGGGCTTGCTCATGACGGGCCTGAGTGCGCGGTGGGCGGTGGCCCGATACTTGGGCGCGAGATTGGATAAGCTCGTTTGACCTGTGGCCGCATTGCAGCGCTTATTTTCGTGCCATGAGCAGCCCATCTCCCGAATCCCAAGGCCGCAATGCGTTTCCTTTTGAGCGCAGGAATTACCTCTTCTTTTTTTTGGGCCTTTTTCTTCTGGCCGCCGGTTACTTGCTCATGAGTGGTGGCGGGGTGGATGACCCCAATGAGTTTTCCGAGGCCATTTTCAGCGCCCGGCGAATTACCATAGCACCTTTAACGGTGTTGTTGGGGTACGGGGTCATTTTCTATAGCATTCTGAAGCGGTTCCCCGCCGAGTCGGAGAACGGCTAATGCGATGAGCGCACTGGAGGCCTTCCTACTGGGCCTGGTTCAGGGCTTGACAGAGTTTCTTCCGGTCAGCAGTTCGGGTCACTTGGAGTTGGCCAAGGCTGTTTTGGGTGTTGATGAGGGTGGTTTGGCGTTCAGCGTGGTGGTGCATGGCGCGACAGCTTTGAGTACCGTCGTGGTCTTTCGAAAGGACATTGCCAGCTTAGTTGTGGGTTTGTTTTCCTCTGGAGAAGAAGGGGTTGTGGCGCGCGGGTTTGTTGGATTGATTTTGCTGTCCATGGTGCCGGTTGGCGTTGTGGGCCTTTGGTTTAAGGACGACATCGAATCCCGCTTGGATGGGCACTTGGGCGCAGTGGGTGGCGCGTTAATGTTGACGGCATTTTTGCTGTTTTGGGCCCAGAGGAGAGGCCGAACTGGGGGCCGGGTGGGGGTGATGGAGGCGATTGTGATCGGCTGTGCTCAAGCCGTGGCTGTCCTGCCGGGGATCAGCAGAAGTGGGGCCACGATTTCCACTGCGCTCCTGTTGGGCGTGGACAGGGAAGAGGCTGCGCGGTTCAGTTTCCTCATGGTGCTTCCTCCGATTTTTGGCGCGACTTTGCTGGAGGTCAAGGACCTGATGGATCCGGCATTTCAAGGCGGACAAGCGGCCCCGGTTCTTTCTTTGTGCATCGGTGCCTTCGCTGCGTTTGTTAGCGGTTGGTGGGCTTGCAGAACCATGATGGCATTGGTCAAGCGCAATGGATTCAATGGATTTGCCGTTTACTGTGCGGTCGTGGGTCTGGCCACTCTCATTTTGAGTACATGACAAAACAGCTCTTTTCACCCCCCTTGTTTCTGGTTGCCGTTTTGCTGGTAACGTCATGCAACCCCACCGTTCAATTTGAGGAGCCGATGCCTCCGGGCAGATTCAACCTGCCCAATATCCCCCGCGCTTTTCGCGGTGAGATTGTGGATGGTGGCGAGGTAACACGCATTGGAAAGGATTCGATTTGGATGGACGATGAGGTCATGGTCAACGGCCAAGATTTTCTTTTGCGGCGCATGGCGGGGCACCTTGTGATGAGCCAACCTGTTGCTGAAACTGGACACTGGGAGGTGTTTGTCGTGAAGCGGGAAGGCGATCAGTTTCGTTTGGGATATTTCAATGACGACAAGCGCACGCTCAGAAGGATGACCACCTTGCTCGAAGTGCCCTTTGAGAAGGCGCGATCAGAGGGAACACCCGGCTATGGATATGTGCTGTTGAGCCCGTCTTCCAACGAATTCAAGGCCATCTTGAAACAAGGGCTGTACGAGGCAGGGGAAGAGACGGTGCCAGTGCCGCGGGGCGGGGTTGTCAAACCATAAGGCGGGACACCTCTGACCAGTTGATGCGGCCCAATAGTGCAGACACGTAGTCTGTGCGCCTGTTCTGGTAGTTCAAGTAGTAGGCGTGTTCCCAGATGTCGATGCCGAGAATGGGCCGCCCTTGAATGTCTGCACTCACGATGCCCTTCATCAAAGGGTTGTCTTGGTTTGGTGTGGCGCACACAAAGAGCCGGTCGGGCTCTTGTTCGTCTTGTACCAACCAAGCCCAGCCCGAACCGAATTGCTTACCAGCGGCAGCAGACAAGGAGGCGAGCAGCGTGTCGAGGCTTCCGAATGAGGATTGGATCCGGTTGGCCAACACCCCTTCAGGAGCGGACGTTCCTGAGGCCGGCGTCAAGACGTTCCAAAAGAGGGCGTGGTTGAAGTGCCCGCCCCCATTGTTTCTCAAGGCAAGGTCCTGGCTTCCTATTGCGCCCAGAATGTCTTCGAGGGTCTTGCCGTTCAGGGGGTGGTTTTCCAGGGCAGCATTGAGTTTTCTCACATAACCCGCATGGTGTCGTTCGTGATGAATCTGCATGGTCATGCGGTCCACAGCGGGCTCCAATGCGTCATGAGAAAACCCCAATGCGGGCAAGGTGAAACCGGTGAACGGTGCGGGCGTTTCGGTGCTTGACTCCGGTGTAGACCCACACCCGACCAAGCTGGATACAAGAGGCGCTGCGACGAGCCCTGCTCCAGCAACGCTTGTCAGTTTGATAAAGGTGCGTTTGTCCATGGTTCCGGTTTCAAAGGAGGAAAATTCCTTCATGTCCTTCATAATTCAACCCTCATCGTTGGCGTTGGTTCAACCACACCCTGTGGAAGGGCCGCGGAGCCGCGGATATTTGTGGGCATTGTGCTATGGAGGAAACGCAACCGATCATATCGATGAAGGGCCCGGCAGAGCCAAAGCCGGTTCGGCGTCGATTGGTGTGGTTTGGTCTGGGTTTTGGCTTTCTGCTGTTGGCGTTTTCCGCTTGGGTAGCGTGGCAGGCGCGGGGGCTGGAGGCCCGGGTCGTTGAGGCTGTGCGGCCGCTTTTGGCTTCTGATGTGGCCATTGGTGAAGTGTCCCTTTCTTTTTGGTCGGTTTGGCCTGATGTGGAGGTGGTTTTGGAAGATGTGCGCATTGAAGATGCGTTGCAACGGGACCATGACTTCTTGGCGCTTGATGAGGTTGGGTTTAGAATGGCCTGTTTGCCTTTGCTTGAGAACCGATTGGAGGTCAAGGCGTTGCGTTTGCAGGGGGGCAATGTGAGCTTGAAGCGCACGAATGCCGGGGAAGAGAACTGGCGGTTTTGGCACCTTTCCGATACAGGCGCTGATGGTATAGAAGCCTGGAAAGTCGAGGGGATAGAGGTTCGGGATGTGGAGGTGGTTGGCGAATGGAACGGGACAGATGAGCGGGTGGCTTGGTCGGGACTTGTGGTTGCTTCGGATTTGGCGCTGATGTCGGAAGAGGGGGGGCTGTCGGCCAGCGGCCATTTGGAGGCCGAAAAGGTGGATTTGCAGACGGGAAGTGACCAATGGCTTGAGGACAGGGCGATGCGTTGTGACTTGGATTTAAGGGCCGCAGGTGAAAGGGTGGATTTGGTGGTGGCCGATGGGCACATAGGCCGAGGAAATTGGGATGTGGCCTTGGTGGGCGCTTTGTCTTCGGCCCCTGGGGATTTCCGGATTGCCTTGTCTTCAGATCGGTTTGCCATTGGGGCAGCCGAGGCGAGTTTGCCTCCAGCGGTGTTTCGTGTGTTGAAGCCGACGCTTTCTGGGCTGGGCGGAGCAGTTCAAGTTGAATTGAGCGTAGGAGGGCCTGTTGGTCGGGGCCACTGGGGTGGTCCAAACGTGCCTGAGTGGGACGAAGGTTGGGCTTTGAGGCTTGGACAGAAGGGGACGACGTGGACCGAGGGGTCCAAGCAAGCGCGTTGGACTTCGGGTGTTGTGGAGGTGTTCAGCAAGCCAACAGGATGGAAGGCTCAGGGCCGTTCTGTTGGCGTGGGTGTTGCCGGAGGTGAATTTCAAGGCGACGTGAAAGTGGAGGAAGACCGCGATGCGCTGCTTGTGGAGGTCGACGGGCGCGGTGTCTTTAGGCCCAATGGGATTTGGGCGTGGTCTGGATTGTCGTCGGTTGATTCTTTGAAAGGGGGGGCGGTAAGTGACGAGGGAAAAGTGGATGTGAGGGGAGGGGTGAACCTGTTGATTCACGAAGGCAAAGCAGTTAAGTGGGATGTTGCCCCAGGTACAAGCGCAACGTTGTCGGGACTTTTCGTGGTGCGGGAGGGGAAGGCGATTTCCTTGGAGACGGCAGAAGGGGTGGTGGTGGACGATGGCCAATGGAATGTTCAGTTGGGGGACGTCAGTTTGCCTGGACTGGCGGGCCGTGCCCAAGCCAGTTGGGCCAATGGTGCCGGCCGTGTGAACGTGGACTTGGATCAACTGGATGTTGATGAGGTGCTGTCTTTGGCGGACGACGTCAAGGGCGGTGCAGGCATGCGAGGCGGTGGCGTGGAAGGGCCGTGGAGGCTGGAGGTCAACTGCGGCCCGGTTTCTCAAGGACCTCTTGAGTTTGAGCGTCTGTCCATGTCGGGAACATGGGCAGATGGGGCTCTCGATGTTGGCGCTTTGGACGCGGTTGGTTTGGATGGCCGGGTGGAGGCAACAGGCAGGGTTGACATGACTGCGGCATCTTTTGATGGCCGATTGGTGGACGCTGACTTTGCTCAGGTTCTCGAGGGAACCTCCGGATTGGGCCAGGACATTTTACTTGCCCGGCATGTGCGCGGAAGGGTGTGGGCGGAAGGCCAAGTGTCTCATGTGTTTGGTCGAACGGAATCTGCGCCTTGGGATGCGGATGTTCAGGTGCGTTTGGAGAAGGCAGAATTGATTGGATTTGAGTTGTTGCAAGAGATTCCGGACGTGCTCGAGTCGGAGCGCAAATACCGTTTGATAGCAGACGCTCAAGACTTGAGGCGGCGCCTGAACAGGGTCCGTTTTGAGCCTCTGGATGTTCGGGTTCAGCTGGACAGGGGCATGATCAACTTGGATCCGGTGGAGATTGGTTCGGACGCGCTGGATGTTGGTGTGAAGGGCTGGTACAGAATGGGCGGCCCGATGGACTTTACCTTGGATTTTGCCCTTCGGGACCTGAAGTCGGAGGGGGGGGAGTTCGGTACAATTGAGGAGGATGGCTTGGGACACCGGTTCTTTCTCGCCATGCGAGGTACCCTTGAAAATCCTGAGTTCGGTTACGATCGCAATGCGCATCAGTCGCACAGGAAGGAGGAGCGTCAAGGGGCGTGGGACCGATTGCGGGGTGCGATTCAAGGCGATTCGAGCCGCGGCCTCGAAAATTCAACGGAAATCCAGGCCGTTCCACTGGACTCGGTTGAACTGGATACAGTCTCCCTCCCGGTGCAAGCGATTGATAATCCGGTGTTTGCAGACGACGACGACGACGATTTTTGAATTCAATCAAGACGAACGCAGGTTGTGAACCGACAAACGTTAATATTTGGTATATTGCACTCCTTCTTTGGCGGAATGAATCCCGTGGAAGGGCTTAACCAAATTGGCTTGTATCACTTCTTGCCGGGAAACGCCGACAGCATGTCGGCGTTTTTTTATTTGACCAAGGGCCTCTGTAAATGGCCTTTGGAGCGCAGAACGGGGATTTCATACCAATTTCGTTCTGCGGACGTTTGTTTCGCGATGTAACCCATGGCCATACGTAGCAAGCAAACTTCTCGGTTTATTCTTCTTGTCGGGGCGACTGCCATTGTGGCGCTGACGCTTTGGTCCAGCGGTCGCATTGCGCGAACCTTGAGGTTGGAAGAGCAGAGGAAAGTGGAGCTTTGGTCTGAGGCCATTGTGCAACGGGCGCAATTGGTGCGCTATACGGATGCGCTTTTTGCTTCCCTCCGAACCGAGGAGCGTGACAAAGCGGACTTGATGGGTGAGGCGTACCGCATCATTCAGGAGGCTGAGCCAGGGGCGCCAGTGGACTTGACCTTCATTACCCGGTTTATTCAAGGAAATCGAACGATTCCCGTTCTGGTGTATAAGGACGGGGAGCTTCAGGCAGACATCAATGTCCCAGAGGAACTGCGCACCCCAAGTCGACTGGATTCCATGCGTTTGGTGTTGGAAGAAAACAACTCCGTGATTGAATTTGAGGAGGGGCTGATGGTCTACTACGACCAAAGCAATCGTTTTCGGGAGTTGCAGTCGGTCATGGACGACCTGATTCATTCATTCATTTCGGAGACGGTGCTCAATTCCGCATCGATCCCTGTTTTGCTTGCTGACTCAACACTGAGCAACATTTTGCAGGCAGACCGGTTTGAGGAAGACGATTTGGCGGACACCACCGGGCTGATTAGCCGCTTGACCGCCATTAATCCCCCGATTCCATTGGACCTCCCGGAGACGGGTCGTCGCTGGATTTTGTATGATGAATCCATTGTGCTGAAGCAGTTGCGGTTTTTCCCAGTTATTCAACTTTTGATCATAGGCGGCTTTCTATTGCTGGCTTATTCCACCTTTAGTGCGTTTCGAAGATCAGAGCAGAATCGGGTCTGGGTGGGGATGGCCAAAGAGACAGCACATCAGTTGGGCACACCGCTTTCGGCACTCTTGGCCTGGGTTGAGGTGCTGAGGGGAGAGGGTGTTTCGGAGGAGGTGCTGGGGGAGTTGGGAAAGGACCTCGACCGGCTTCGCACAGTGACGGACCGATTCTCCAAAATCGGATCTGACCCGGAGTTGGCGGTGCACGACTTAGGCCTGTTTGTGATGGACACCATGGGGTATTTGGAGCGCCGGATGCCGAAGGCTGTAACGTTCCGAGTGGAGGCTCCTGAAACAGCAGTTTATGCCGCCATCAACCCCGCATTGTTCGGTTGGGTTTTGGAGAACCTCACGAAAAATGCGGTGGACGCCATGGAGGGATCGGGGGCTTTGGGTGTGAAGTTGGTTGTGGATCAAGGCAAGGTTTTGTTGGACATTGAGGACAATGGTAAGGGCATGCCTCGCCGTGTTCAGCGACAAATTTTCGACCCGGGATTCAGCACGAAAGCCAGGGGCTGGGGCCTCGGTTTGAGCTTGGTTCGGCGCATCGTCCGGGAATATCACGGAGGCCAGATTGTCATTTTGCGGAGTGAAGAGGGGGTGGGAACAACGTTCCGTGTCACGCTTCCGGTGGATTCCGGGAGTTGATGGCTAAATTTGCGCACTCCTTGGCCCGGATGGCGGAATTGGTAGACGCGCTCGACTCAAACTCGAGTTCCTTTGGAGTGTGGGTTCGATTCCCACTCCGGGTACAAAACCTTCTCTAGGTTTGAAGGGTCTCAGGCCCTTACAGCGCTGACTTCGAGCGCTTCTCTTTCAACTAATTGTGAGGCTTCCATACGACTGTTTAGGGCCGTTTTGGAGGACCAGAAAGTGCCTTGGCCGCCCATTAACTCGTTGTGGAGACTACTTTGCGGCCATGCGCTCTGTATTCGTCCTTCTGTTTTTCGCATTGTCTGGGGCTTTGTTGGCTCAACCGGTTTTTCAGGAGCCAACCGCGGCTCCGCTGGGTTATTCTGCTGATATCATTGGAGCGGATTACATTCCCCCCACGCCTCCAAGTGCAGAGCCGCAGGTCTGGGATTTCAGTTGGGTTTCTGGTTCTGCCGTGGCCTTGCTTGTGGTGGAGCCGGCGTCCCAATCTCCTTTTTTTGAGGCCTTTTCCGGCGCCGAGTGGGTCAATACGGTGGGTGACCAATTGACGTTTTGGTCATTGAACGAGGGAGTGTTTACGGTTCAGGGCAATGCCAACGTGGTCAATGGTGCGACGTTGTCGTTTGAAGACCCGTTGGAGCAGTGGTCATATCCGTTGGAGTTTGGAAGTGCTTCGATCGACAGTTTTTCGGTTGACATGGACCTCTTTGGCCTTCCGTATTCTTTGTCGGGAGAGGCTTCGCTTGAGGTGAACGCTTGGGGCTCCTTGGTTATGCCGGGTGGAGAGGATATGGGGGACGTGCTTCGTGCCGATTACAGTCAAACCTATTTGGAGGCTTATGATGGGGACTCCAACACGTGGGTGCTCAATCAGACGGTTTATTTTGCTGAGGACTCGCTTCTGCCGGTTTTCTTTCACGAGGACTTGGAAGTCTTGGACGTGGACGGCAACCAGTTGCTGGAATTTTCGGATGTGGCATGGTATGCTTACCACATGCTGTCTACGCCAGGTTTGGAGTCAATTACCTTCTCACCGCCTTATCCTAACCCAGTGAACCAAGGGGCGGACCTGCATTGGAGTTTGCCCAGCGGTTGGACTTGGGAGGCCATCACCATGGACGGTCGGGTGGTCGCCTGGGGTAATTCGGAACCGGGTGGCCGGGTGACGGTGTCCACGGCGGACTGGGAGTCGGGGCTGGTCCTGTTGGTTCCGGTCTCGCCGGATGGGGAGCCCGGTGGAAAGCCGGCGCGGGTGCTCGTGGATTGAACACCGACGCGCTCAGCAGATTGTCTCCTGGATGTTGACCAAGAAGGCCCAATACGCTTTTCGCGCCTTGACCGTGCTGGCCAAACAGCAGCGTGAGGAAGAGGGGTCGACGGTGTGGACCAGCGCGAGGGACATTGTGGAGGTTTCGCCGATGAGTCTCAAGTTTCTGGAGCAAATTCTCGTGGATTTGAAATCCGGCGGTTTAATCAAGAGTCGGCGGGGCCCTTCTGGAGGTCACGCCTTGAGTGATCGAGCTGAACGCATCATGCTGGCGCAGGTGATTCGCTTGATGGATGGTCCGATTGCACCCTTGTCCTGTGTGAGCCTTCACTTCTATGAGCGGTGCGAGGATTGTGTCGAAGAGGACTGTGGGCTGCATCGGACCATGGTGGAGGTTCGGGATGCGCAGTTGTCCGTCTTGGAGGCGCGTTCCGTGGCCGACCTGGTTAATTCATAGTTTGTTGGTGGGAATAATAGGAATGGCTAACTTTCAGCGCCATGTCCGGCACGCACCCGCTTACCCTGCTAGATGACCTTCTATGCCGCCTGCACGACGTGCTGGGCGAATCCGCTGCGCGGGATACGGTCCTGTTCACCACTTCGTTTAGCAAGGAAGACCAGATCCTGACTTGGGCCCTTGTTGAGGCGTGCCTTGACGTGGACATGGTGTCCTTGGACACGGGATGTCTTTTCCCCGCCATCCAGCAGACTTGGACGCAGACGGAAGCGCATTTCGGCCGGTCCATTCGGCGCCTTGTTCCAGTTCCGGAGACCGTGGAGGCCTTCGAAGCGGAAGGGGGTATGCAGTCAATTTACTTGAGTGTCGCAGAGCGCAAACGGTGCTGTGGCATGCGGAAGTTGGCTCCGTTGAAGGATGCCGCTGCGGGCAAGGACTGGTGGATTACGGGATTGCGTGGCGGTCACAGCGAGAACCGCTCGGCGATGGACATGGTGGAGCAGGCTCCGGAGTGGGGGCTACGCAAATTTCACCCGGTGTTGGACTGGGAGGACGTCATGGTGGATGCCGCTCTGGTGGCGACTGGGGTTCCTGTCAACCCCTTGTATGCCATGGGATACCCGAGCATTGGGTGTGCCCCGTGCACGCGTCCCGTTTTGCCGGGCGAGTCGAATCGGGCTGGCCGGTGGTGGTGGGAATCTTCCAGCCGTGAATGCGGTCTGCACCGGGGGTAATCTTGTTTTTATAGGTGGGGTCTGTCGTCGGGTTGACTGAGGGTTAATAGGCGCGTTCTGTGCGACCTTCTTTCCAGAAGACAAAAGCGCGGTTGGCCACCCTGTTGCCTCCTGGGGTGGGGAAGTTGCCTGTGAAGTACCAGTCTCCTCGGTGGTGGGGGATGGCGGCGTGAAGGCCTTCAACGCTTTGGAAGATGATGCGGACTTCTGCTCCCATGTCGACCGGTGTCAGTAGTTCGGAAATCTTGGCTGCTGTTTCCTCTTCCGTCAAGCTCTCGTAAATGGGCTGGACCTTATTTTTCTGTTGGTTATACGGCTTTTCGAGCTCGGCCTTGCAGTCTTGATACACCTGTTCGATCAAGGCTTGGTTGCCCCGTTCCCGATGCAGTGCAATGGCCGCTTGGAACGCCACGAAATCCCCCATTCGGGCCATATCGATGCCGTAGCAGTCGGGGTAACGGATTTGTGGAGCACTGCTGGCCACGACGATGCGCCGCGGGCCCAGACGATCGAGGATGCGGAGGATGCTGCGCTTCAGTGTCGTGCCGCGGACGATGCTGTCGTCGATGACGACCATCTGGTCTTCGTCCCGCTTGATCGTGCCGTAGGTGATGTCATAGGCGTGGGCCACGAGGTCATCTCGGGCGTCATCGTCCGCGATGAAGGTGCGGAGTTTGGCGTCCTTGAGGGCGATCTTTTCGACTCGAGGACGCTCTTCTAGAATGGCCCGGACTTCGAGGGGATCAGGACTCATTCCGAGTCCAAGGATGCGCTGGATTTTGCTCTGGCTGAGGTGGCTTTCCATGCCGCGAACCAGGCCGTAATAGGAAGTCTCTGCGGTGTTTGGAATGAAGCTGAAGACCGTGGAGTCGAGGTCGTGCTCGATGGCCTCAAGCACGCGGGGAACGAGGGACTCCCCGAGGGCAACGCGTTCCCGATAGATGTCTGCGTCGTTGCCACGTGAAAAATAGATGCGCTCGAAGCTGCAAGGCGTGTGCTTTGCAGAATCGCGGACAGCGGCGACTTCACTGGTGCCGTCACGCTTTATAATCAGGGCATCGCCGGGGCTCAACTCCTTGACATCTTTGGTGGTGGTGTTAAAGGCCGTTTGGATAACGGGCCGCTCCGAAGCGGCGACAATGACCTCATCGTCCTCATACCAGAAGCAGGGGCGGATGCCATTGGGGTCGCGGGCGATGAAGGCCTCACCTGTTCCGACAATGCCGCCCATCACATACCCACCGTCCCAATTTGTTGAGGCGCGGCGGAGGACATTGGCCATGTCCAGTTCGTCGGCGATGAGTCGACTGATTTCGGCGTTTTCGTGTCCTTCTTTTTTGAATTTTCGGAAGGCCTTTTCCACCTCGTCATCGAGGAAATGGCCCACTTTTTCAAGGATGGTGACCGTGTCGGCTTTTTCTTTCGGGTGTTGCCCCAACTCGACCAGAATGTCGAAGAGCTCATCGACGTTGGTGAGGTTGAAATTGCCTGCCAGCGCGAGGGTGCGGCTGCGCCAGTTGTTTTGTCTCAGGAAGGGGTGGACGCGCTCGATGGTGTTTCGTCCATAGGTCCCGTAGCGAAGGTGCCCGAGGAAAACCTCCCCTGTAAATGCGTGTTCCCGTTGAAGCCATTCGGCGTCCTTGAGTCGCTTGGAGTGGTGTTTTTGGGTGTTGGCAAACCGACCCATGACTTGACTGAAGAGGTCTTCGATAGGCTGCTTGGCTGTCGATCTGGACCGGCTGAGGTATCGCTTGCCTGGCGGGACGTCGATTTTGACATTGGCCAAACCGACACCGTCTTGACCACGGTTTCGCTGCTTCTCCATCAACAGGTACATCTTGTTGAGGCCATAAAAGGCCGTCCCATACGTGTCGATGTAGTATTGAAGGGGCTTTTTGAGCCTGAGCAGCGCGATGCCGCACTCGTGTTGAAGAAGGTCACTCATCGGTGCCGAGCTGAACTGGGATTGCGAATGTAGAGCCGGCCCGGTTCATTCTCGGTACAGTTGGGATTTCAGGACAAGGGAAGTCGCTTGACCCACTTATAGTTGGCACGGGTGAGGTACCACATCATGATCGGTACAATCACCAGGGTCAGGAATGTCGCAAACGTCAATCCATAGATGATGGCCCAACTCATGGGCTTCCAAAAGATGTTGTTGTCCCCCCCTATGTACATTTTTGGGTCGTATTCTGCCAGTAGGCTCACGAAATCAATGTTGATCCCAATGGCCAATGGCAGGAGGCCGAGAATGGTGGTGATCGCGGTCAACAAGACAGGGCGAAGGCGGGTTTTGCCGCCCTGAATGATGAGGGGAACCACCTCTGAGAAGGGCAACAGGTCGTTTTCGTCAAGGCCGAGGTCGGTTTTTCGTCTGGTCATAAGGAGGTTGGTGTAATCGATCAGGACGATGGCGTTGTTGACCACCACACCGGCGAGAGAAATGATGCCGATCATGGTCATGATGATCACGAAATCCTGTCGGAAGATGACCAACCCCAAGAACACACCGGTGAGTGAAAACAGGACACTGAATCCAATGATGAATGGTGTCGAAATGCTGTTGAACTGCGCGACGATGATGAGGAAGATGAGGAACAGCGCGATCACCAAGGCTTTGGAGAGAAAGGCCATTTCCTTGGCCTGCTCCTCTTGTTGCCCTGTGAACTCCCACTTGACTCCAGGTTGGCTTGGATAACCATCTAGTTCCGCCTTGATGGAGGCGACCACCTCATTTGCATTGAATCCACCGAGGACGTTTGATGAGAGGGTCACGGTGCGGTCGAGGTCCTTACGTTTGATGGCGTTGTAAGTGGTTGCTCGTCCTGCGGTGGCCACCGCAGAGATGGGCACCTCTTTGATTTGACCGTCGGATTGGCTGCGGAAGATGACCTTCTGGTTCATTAGGGCGTCTGCATTGTTACGGTATTCCTCCGCAAACCGCAGGTTGATGGGGTAGTCGTCTTCTCCGTCTTTGTAGCGGCTCACCTCCCGTCCAAAGAGGGCGCTTCTGAGCGCAAAGCCAATTTGTTGTGTGTTGAGTCCATACCGTCGGGCTTTATCGCGGTCGATGGTGATGGGCATTTCTGGCTTGGACTTTTCGACATCCAGCTTGAGCCCTTCGATGCCTTGTATGCCGGTGGACTCTATGAAGCGCTTTATGCCGTCCGCATAAGTCAGCGCTGTCTCATAGTTGGCACCCGTGATTTCGATGTTGATGGGCAGGCCTTGAGGCGGTCCGTCTGAATTTTTTGTGGCCCGAATGGTGGCGTCCGGATAGCCCTTGACTTCATCTCGGATGGCGTTGAGCACATCAGTTGTACTGAAGCCTTCGCGGTCCTGAAACTTGACGAAACTGACGGTGATTCGACCCTTGTGGGGGGTCGCGCCGAGCTGGGGCCCTTCTGCCGGGTCTGACGTTCCTTCTCCCACTTGGGCGATGACGGAGTTGGTCAAGAATTGTTCTTTGGCACCGTCTTCTCCCTCGTGCATGAACTCTTGACGGTTGATGGCCGCCATCACCATGCCCTCCACATCTTTCGTTACGCGGTTTGTCTCTTCGATGTCTGTGCCAATGGGCATGTCGATGTAGACATTGACGTACTGTGGCTCATTGAGGGGGAAGAATTCCACTTTGGGCGGGAAGACGGTCAGTAACATGAGCGAACCGAATAGCAGCCCAATCATCCCGTAGAAGAACAACCACGGTTTGGCCCCGCGGAGACTGAATTGCAAGAGGCGTTCGTAGCTGTTTTCTAAGGCGGGCAGCAACCGGTTTTGGAACACCGCAGTGGCGGGTGTCAAGAGGTACCGGTTGAGCAGGCCCACTGCGCCGCCAATGATGAGCAGGTTGCCAAGTGTGTTCCACCCGGCACCGAGCAGCAACAAGCCCAACACAAAGAAGACACCCGTGGTGATGAACAGGCGGCGCACGTTCATCTCCGCCTCCTCGACCCTCATGTAGATGCTGGTGAGCATGGGGTTGATCACCAAGGCAATGAATAAGGAAGAGGAGAGCACGATGATCAGCGTCATCGGGAGGTATTTCATAAATTCTCCGATGATGCCGGGCCAAATGGCCAGGGGCATGAATGCCGCAAGGGTGGTGGCAGTGGAGGCGATGATGGGCCAAGCGACTTCACCCACGCCATAGCGAGCGGCGTCAAAGGGCGACAATCCCTCGTCCATCAATCTGTAGATGTTTTCGACGACCACGATGCCATTGTCCACGAGCATCCCGAGTGCGAGGACCAGAGCGAAGAGCACCATGACGTTGAAGGTGATGCCCAACGCATTGAGAATGGCGAAGCTGAGGAACATGGACAAGGGGATGGCAATTCCCACAAAGAGGGCGTTGCGCAAACCCAGGAAGAAGAGCAGGACGCCAACAACGAGCAAGACCCCCAGAATGATGCTGTTTTGGAGTTCGTCTACCTGAGTTCTGGTTTGATCAGATTGGTCAGAGGTGATGCTGATGCTGACGTCTTCAGGCAGGAATTCTGCTTCTGCTTCTGCGATGATTCTGTTGATCTCGTCGGAAGCAATGATGAGGTTTTCTCCCGCGCGCTTTCGGACATCGAGAGAGACCAC
>CACAUH010000004.1 GCA_902535565.1 uncultured Bacteroidota bacterium
AAGGTGGACTTGAAGGGACGAATGACGGTGCTTGATGAAACAGGAGGTACCCATGGAATTCGTTGGAGCCGCACGTTTGATTACGCCATCCACGACCACAGCGATGCGGATACACCTCCAGTTTATGTGTTGCTCACATTGTTGTTTGTCTATGTCGCCTTTAGCCTGATTAAAGCGGGTATTGCAGAAGGGGAAATGTGGCGTGACCGCATGGTGGCTTTGGTGATTTTCATGGTCATCAATGTGATTTTCTGGGCTTGCTTTGAGCAAGCGGGAACGTCCTTGACGCTTTTTGCCGATCGGAATGTGGACCGGGTGATTCTGGGCTGGGAAATGCCCGCGTCCATGACACAGTTTTTCAATCCGTTCTTCATCGTGCTGTTCGGTTCGATCTTCACTTGGATGTGGGTCCAATTGGACCGGATCGGAAAGAACCCATCCATTCCGATGAAGTTTTCATTGGGCATCCTCCAACTCGGTCTCGGGTTCTTGGTGACCATTGTGGGACTCCAGTTTGTGGACGAGACCACGGCCATGGTGCCCCTTTTGACCCTGTTGTTCTTGTATATGTTGCACACCACAGGGGAGCTCTTCCTATCTCCTATCGGATTGTCCATGGTGACCAAGTTGGCCCCGAAGAACATGGCCGGAACCGCCATGGGTGGCTGGTTCTTGAGTTTCGCGATTGCCAATTATGCTGGCGGACTGATTGCCACGCTGACCGGTGGTCACGGGGGTGGTGAAGTGGTTGACGCTGGATTGTCTGAGCTTGAACTCAAGACCGCAGGCTTGGGACAGTACATCGATGTCTTCTCCACTCTGGGCATGGTTCTGGTCGGATTTGCCCTGCTCATCGCACTGTTAAACAAGCCGCTCAATAAGCTGATGCACGGCGTTCGTTGAGCCTGTTATTTGACGTATTTCACCTCTTTTACCGCCCCGATGTGCACTTTGCCGTCGGGGCGGTCCTTTTGTTTGGCGATATTTGAACCATGACGAGAGCGTGGACCCTTTCTTTTTTCCTCGGATTAGCCCTGACTTCCGCATTTGGGCAGGGCGCAGAAATCAACTGGCTTACAGTCGACGAACTCGAAGCGGCGCAGGCACAAGAGCCCCGCAAGGTGATGATTGATGTCTACACCAAATGGTGCGGCCCCTGCAAAATGATGATGCGCAACACCTTTACCAACCCCGACGTGATTGCCTACCTCAATGAGAACTTCTACGCGGTCAAGTTCGATGCGGAAGGCGCAGAGGCTGTTGAGTTTAAGGGAAAGACATACAGTAACCCGGATCACGTGCCCAATAAGCCTGGGCGGAATGGGGTTCATGAGTTGAGCCGGGTGTTTCAGGTTCGTGCTTACCCCACTTTGGTTTACCTCGATGAAAATCTTGAAATGATTGCTCCAATCAGCGGATACAAGAACCCGCAGCAGCTTGAGTTGTACTTGCGCTTCTTCGATGAAGCGTGGGCCTCGGGCACGACCCAAGAGGAGTGGGATGCTTTCCAGCAGTCTTTCACGCCCACCTTTAATTGAGGGTTGGCTTCGCTCAGTATCTTAAAAAGAAGCACCATGTCCGGCCCGTCGTCGAAAGATGGCGGGCCGGCGTGTATTTTCGCGCCACGCAATGAACGCAGTCATGAGTGAAAACGCCCGCCTCACGTTTGAAGACAAGGAAGTTGAATTGCCCGTGGTGCGGGGGTCTGAAGGCGAAATTGCGTTGGACATTTCTAAACTTCGCGGCCAAACGGGTCTGATTACACTTGACCGGGGTTTCAAGAATACGGGCTCTACACTGAGTGGAATCACTTTCCTCAATGGAGAAGAAGGGGTTTTGCGGTACCGTGGCTATTCCATCGAGGACTTGGCTGAGAACGCATCGTTCATGGAAGTCGCCTACCTCCTTGTCTACGGTGACCTTCCGGATTTAGAGCGGCTGGATTGGTTTGAAAGCAGTGTCAAAATGCACACCCTTGTGCACGAAAACATGAAGCGGTTTTTTGAGGCGTTTCCTATGGGTGCTCATCCCATGGGCATGCTGAGTGCGATGTCATCCACGCTGTCCACATTTTATCCGGGCAGCCAGGACCCAAATCGCTCAGTCGAAGACATTGAGTTGACGATTCATCGACTCATTGCGAAGCTCCCTACCCTTGCTGCTCAGTGCTATAAGCACAACATGGGACATCCTACGGTATACCCTGCCAATGACTTGTCGTATACGGAGAACTTCCTGTACATGATGTTCGGGTTGCCAACGGACGACTACGAGATTGATCCTGTCATCAACGATGCGATCAATAAGCTCTTGATTCTGCACGCCGACCACGAGCAGAATTGTAGCACATCCACTGTTAGAATCGTGGGATCTTCGCAAGCGAATCTATACTCTTCTATTGCCGCAGGAATTTCCGCCCTTTGGGGTCCCCTTCACGGTGGCGCCAACCAAGCTGTCATTGAAATGCTGGAGCAGATCAAAGCGGACGGTGGCGACCTGCAGAAGTGGATTGACAAGGCAAAGGACAAATCGGACAGTTTCCGTTTGATGGGCTTCGGTCACCGCGTCTACAAGAACTTTGATCCTCGTGCACGGATCATCAAGAAGTCTGCGGACGAGGTCTTGGCAAAGCTCGGAGTGAATGACCCCGTATTGGACATTGCGAAGCAATTGGAGGAAGTGGCGTTGAAGGACGAGTATTTCGTGCAGCGCGGCCTCTACCCCAACGTCGACTTCTACAGTGGCATCATTTATCGTGCGTTGGGCATTCCGACAGAGATGTTTACGGTGATGTTTGCCTTGGGGCGCCTTCCTGGCTGGATTGCTCAGTGGAAGGAGATGAGCGAGAATGGTGAACCGATTGGCCGTCCGCGTCAAGTCTACACCGGGCACAATGTTCGGTCCGTTCAGCCCATTGCCAGTCGCTGATGTTTGATGCGAGCCTCACCGAGGGTGTGAGTTCCCATGTGGACGACCGTGGTGTTGCGGTGATCACCTTTGCCCATCCCCGCTCTAATAGCCTGCCGGGAGCAGTGCTTGCCGAATTGGCCGATGTCATTCGGAATTTGGGGGGGGAAGAGGGTGTTCGTGTTTTGGTCCTGGGATCTTCAGGTAATCGGGCATTTTGTGCCGGTGCATCTTTTGATGAGTTGGTTGCCATTTCTGATGAGCACGAGGGCCTCGAATTCTTTATGGGTTTCGCCAATGTGATTAACGCGATGCGGTCTATCCCAAAGCTGGTTATAGGCCGTGTTCAGGGCAAGGCAGTTGGAGGTGGAGTTGGCGTTGCTTCTGCTACGGATTTCTGCTTGGCCACAAAGTTCGCTGCGGTCAAGCTGAGCGAACTGGCGGTGGGAATTGGTCCTTTTGTGGTCGGTCCTGCAGTGGAGCGAAAGCTGGGCGTATCAGCGATGAGCCAATTGGCCATTGATGCTGCAGAGTGGCGGTCTGCTCAATGGGCATGTGATCGCGGACTGTATGCTTCTGTACACGAGGATGTGGCAGCGTTGGACGAGGCCGTGGATACGATGGCCGGTCGCCTCGCCGCGTCCAATCCCCAGGCCATGGCTGAGATGAAGCGGTCCTTATGGCGGGGGACGGAAAATTGGGACACCTTGCTCGCTGATCGTGCAGCGATTTCTGGCCGGTTGGTGCTGTCAGATTTCACGCGAAACGCAATCGCCCGTTTTAAGGCGGGATAGCCCGGTTGGGGTAATCCACATCGCGGGGTTGAGGATCCCGTTTTTTGATTTGCAAAAAGCGAATGTTGTCCACCAATTTGCAAGCCATGGGCAAGCCCAAGTTTAATCGACTTCGATGGGATCGAATCGGCGCTGTATTGGCGATTCTGATTTTGGGGAGTTGGGGTATTGCCGCTGTGATTCCCGATTCCGGAACCAATGTCACGGTTGAATCGGAAGGATGGGTTTCGATCACTCAACCGCAAACATCAGAGGCCACCGTAGCAGAGGGTCAAGCCGAACTGAATGAGCCGTTAAATAGTCAGGCTGAACCGATGGTGAGCGCCAGCGTTGAGCCTGACGTGCAACCTGCAGACAATATCGAGGAGGTTTTCCCATCTGGCCCGCTGCCACGAAAGGGAATTGCGCCGTGCAGTTGTTCGAAGCACACGATGAGTTTGGCGCGAAACCCATACACACAACACCAGAAGCGTGCGAGGACCTTACCGGGAAGCTTTTTTGTCAAAAACGAGGCGGTCATGAAGGCGGGTGCCAGTCGCGGTGATTTGATAAAGATTCCACTTGTGGGACGCGGATATCATCTTCATGGTCTTTCCCACAGTGAACCCTACCTCCTTCCGGCTGCAAAGGATGTCTTAATTGACATGTCGAATCGGTTTGCCGACGCTATGGAAGGTACGGCAGATGAGGGCGCTTCTATTCGAATCACCAGTTTGACCCGAACCGAAGCACAGCAGAACCGTTTGCGGCGCAGGAATGCCAATGCCTTTAAAGGAAAGAGCAGCCACAGTTATGGTGCCAGCTTCGATGTGGCCTTTATTGACCGCCCTGACAACTCCGTGACGTGTGGAGGCCCAACTTGGGCGATGCAGACAATTTTGCAAGACATGCAGAAAGAGGGTAAGATTCTTATTATTCCCGAAGGCATCTGCATGCACATCACCCCCCGTTGAATGGCGTCATGAGGTTGATTTGGTTCCGGTTCTTGAGTGCGTTTAACAGGCTTCTTCTTCCCAAGGTTTATCGCAGGCGGGATTTGACCCAGTTGAGCAGTTTGGACAAGGCCATTGTGGGCTGGAAGCTCTGGGTGACCTACCGGCTTCTCGATGCCCAAAGCGCCCAAGCTGTAGCAGCAGCAGACAAGAAGGCAAGGACGAACTTCGGCAGATAGCCCCATCCGAGGCCGCCCACCATCAGCGCGGCGACTGGGACGAAAGTGATGTCCACGGCCCAGGCAAAGGCGAGGGCTCCCCTGTTCCATCTTCGGCTCCAAAGTTCCCCAACAGCGGCAAGGGCACAGAACACCCAGGCGAGGGTTCCCGCTAGTTCAATAGGGGCCACGGCATCCTTTCGCTGTAATGCAAGAAGAGCGATGCCCAACAGCATCAACCACCTGCCAATCAGAACCGCGGCAAGACGTCCGGAGGGCCTTGGGTCATACTTTTGTTCTCTTCCGGTAATGGCGGGCGCGCTTTGTGGCCCACCCACGCTCTCCGGATACCAGCCGGGTGGGGCAAACAGGAAGCGAATTTTGTCTGTCAATCCCGGTATTACCTGCAGGTCTCGCCAAAGGTCGGCGATCGGTTTCCACTGCGCGTAAACGGGATTGAAAGACTCTGTTGGTCGGGTTACCCCGTATGTGGGCTTTGCGATTTCTTGTTGATAGGTGCCAAACATGCGGTCCCAGATGATCAAGACGCCTGCATGGTTTCTGTCGATGTATTCTGGATTCCGACCATGGTGGACGCGATGGTGCGACGGGGTGTTTAAAACGTACTCCAAGGGCCCCATTCTGTCGATCAACTCAGTGTGGATCCAGAATTGATAGAGCAGGTTGATGGCCATGCTGGTCAGGAACATTTCAGGGGGGAAACCCAGTGCGGCCAGAGGCCAATAGACCCACATGAGAAGCACCTTCTGTAGAACGCTCTGTCTGAGGGCCACGCCGAGGTTATAGTCTTCACTTTGGTGATGGACAGAGTGGCCGACCCACAAGAGGTTGACCTGATGACTCCAACGGTGTGCCCAGTAGTATGCGAAGTCGGTCAGGACAAAGGCCAAGCCCCAAACGGCCAAGCTGTCTGAGAAGGTCCAGAATCGCCATGACGCGGCCCAATGAAAGACGGCCGCATAGGCCCCAACACTAAGTACTTTGCCAAATAGGCCGCTGGATTGGTCCATGATTCCGCAGCCGATGTTGGCCAAGGTGTCGCCCAGTCTGTAGAGTCCCAATTCCCGTCGCCTGTCCCAGACTACCTCCATGACAATCAGTGCAAAGAAAACCGGTATGGACAAGACAATGAGGTTCACACACGAAAATAACAACGACAGAATTGGTCTTGGGTAAGGTTGGGCACGGGGGCTCCCTTATCTTTGCCTTCCACTGGAGAGATGGCAGAGTGGTCGATTGCGGCGGTCTTGAAAACCGCTGTACCGAGAGGTACCGGGGGTTCGAATCCCTCTCTCTCCGCTAGAAGTAAGGCGCGTAGTGTGAACCTTACTGTAAAAGGCGACTTGAGTCGATGTCCTTGAGGAGGGCACAATGGCCTGTTGAGCCAAACCATCGCTTGCGGTTTCGCGCAATCAAGCGGTAGACCGGTTCGCGAACGAACCGGGGAAACACCATCAAGACATTGAGCGCCTGCCAACCCGCCTTCAGATGGGGCAAGGTGCGAAATGCGGCATCGGATGCCGTGAACAACTGTCCATCTGGCTCCAACAAGAGAATGGAGTCTGTATGTGCTTCGAAGCGGGTTCCTTGCAAGTGCGCTTTTGCTGTTTTTGAATTCAGGGCGGCGAATTGCAGTTCACCGTGGCGTTCGTGACGGAGTAGCCATTGTACCGTCCGATTGCACAGGACGCACTCCCCATCAAAAAACAGGACGGGGCGTTCTAATTCCTCCTGACCATGGGCATTCAACCGCTCCGATTGCAGTGCAAAAGGCATGACTCTAAGTTGGCGCTTTTCCTGCAATTGGCATTGCCAATACTCCTTTTTGTGCTTGCTATCTTCGCGCTCCCGGAGAAGTGCCAGAGTGGTCGAATGGGCCTGACTCGAAATCAGGTGTACCTGCAAGGGTACCGGGGGTTCGAATCCCTCCTTCTCCGCCAAAGCCTGGTTCGATGAGGACTGGGTTTTTTTGTGGCCGGTGCGATTCTGTCGAAGGTGCGCATTTTGGATGCCGTAACTTGAGAAGATGATGATTCAATGCCGTTTTGCATTGTCTGTGCTTTGTTTTTGTGCCGCGTCGCTGAGCGCGTTTGGCCAGCCACCTGGTCGTGTGCTGATGATTGGCATTGACGGTGTTCGTCCCGATGCGCTGCAGGCAGCAGAGACGCCAGCACTGGATGCGCTTGTGGCCAATGGCTATGCTTCATTTGATGCGATGAATGACGACATCACCATCAGTGGGCCGGGATGGTCGGCAATCCATTGCGGTGTGAGGTCGGGCAAGCACAACGTGGTGGACAACAGTTTTGATGGTCAGAACTATTTCCAGTTTCCCGGGTGGTTGGAGCGGCTGGAGACGCTTCATCCCGAATGGAACACGTTTTCTGCCTGTCAGTGGAGTCCGATCAATGCTCAGATTGTCGGCAGTTCTGCAGATGTGGTGATCAATCCAGGTTCAGCCGCTGGCGCCACACAGGAAGCGGTCAATGCCTTGGAGAACGGGGACCCGCATGCGTTGTTTGTTCATCTGGACGATCCTGACTACGCGGGTCATGCGAATGGGTTTTCTCCAACCGTCCTCCCCTACTTGGAAAGCATTGAAGAGATGGATGCAGAGGTGGGCTTCATGGTGGAAGCCTTGGTCTCGAGGCCCATGTATGCTGAGGAGAATTGGCTGGTGATTGTCACCACGGACCACGGTGGGATTGGAACTGTTCACGGAGGCAACAGCATTGAGGAAAGACGGGTGTTTGTCATTGCATCTGGGTTGGGCGTAGACACTGAACTGGTTGCGCGTGACACGCTATCCGTCGTTGGCGTTTCGGAGAACTGTCTGGGTTCATCCTCTCGCCTTTTCTTTGAGAACAATGCCAGGGCAGTGGTGCCGGAATCCAATGATTTTATGGTGGGTGAAAACCAGGATTTTACCGTGGAATGTCGCGTCAAAACCACCCAAGCTGCTGATGTGGCCATGGTGGGCAACAAGGATTGGGATTCTGGATTGAACCCGGGCTGGGTGTTCTCTTTCGTCTACCCGTCGGGTCCTGGATGGAAGGTGAATGTGGGTGACGGTTCTTCACGAGTGGATTTGGAGGGTCCGCCCATTGCTGACGGTGAATGGCACACCTTGTCCTGCACATTCGATCGGGATGGGGTGGCCCAGATGTACACTGACGGTGTGTTAAGCGATGAGGAGGAGATAGCGGGTTTGGGCAGTTTGGATGTGGAGGGTCGGTTGTTTTTTGGGGCAGATGCTGTTGCTGGCTATGGCATGGAAGGTGCTGTTGCTGAGGTGCGGTATTGGAATGTGGCCTTGAGTGCCGCTGAAATTGCGGATTGGCATTGTTCCGAATTGACGGAGTTCCATCCCAGTATTGATGCCTTGCGTGGGCACTGGCCCCTCAACGAAGGAGCTGGGGATTTTCTTGAGGATGTCTCGGGTATGGGGAACCATGCATTCAACGAAGGGGGTGTCTGGGGTTCTGACGAAGGGCTTGTGGTTTGGGATTATGGCAATACGCCTCGGTTGGTGGATGTTCCGGTAACGGCTTTGGCCCATATGTGTGTGCCGATCGAAGATGAATGGGACCTGGATGGTGTGCCCCTGCTCGGCAGCTGTTTTCCGCCAGCACCGGAACCGTGTGCAGAGGATTTGAATGGCGATGGTGTGGTGACGGTTGCAGACCTGTTGCTGGTCTTGGGGGCCTTCGGACAGCCTTGTGTAGAGTGATGATGTCTGTTGGTGCGTACTTTAAGGGTGTTATGTGGAAGCAGTCGTGTTGCCTTTTGCTCTTTTCCTGTGCATTTGTGTCTTTGGCGCAAACGTGGAGCTTGGCCTGGAGCGATGAGTTCAATGGAACTGAGATCGATGGTTCCAAGTGGGATTACGACATCGGCACAGGGGCTGCTCAGGGCCTGTGGGGCTGGGGCAATGGGGAGTTGCAGTACTACACCGACGACGACGACAATGCCCGCGTAGAAAATGGCGCTTTGATCATTACGGCAAGGGAGCAGAATTTCGCTGGGAGTGACTATACCTCAGCCCGCATGGTCACGCGAAACAAATTCAGTCAGACCTATGGCAAGTGGGAGGCACGGATTGACTTGCCCACTGGTCAGGGCATCTGGCCTGCGTTCTGGATGTTGCGTGAGAACAATCCATGGCCAGGCGAAATTGACATCATGGAGCTTGTCGGGCATTTGCCCGGGGAATGCCATGGCTCTGCGCACTGGGGCGAGGTCAGTAATGTTCAGTCCACCACCGGTGCTACCTACGCAACGGACTGGACCACCAATTTTCATGTGTACACCGTGGAGTGGTGGCCCGACCATTTGAGGTGGTCCGTGGATGGTCAGGTTTACTTTGAATTTGACCGGTCAGAAATCAATCCAGCTTTCGAGTGGCTTTTTGCTGAAGACTATCACCTTCTGCTGAATGTGGCAGTGGGTGGCCTTTGGCCTGGGTCTCCGGATGCCACGACGGTGTTTCCCCAGGAGATGCTCGTGGATTGGGTTCGGGTATACGAGCACGTACCAGAGCCACAACCTGTGACGTTTCGAGTGGACCTCTCCCAAGAGTCGCTTGGCCCAGGAGATCAGGTATACATCTCAGGCGCGTTCGACAACTGGGTGGGCAATGCCACTCCCCTCACGGACTTGGGGAATGGCATTTGGTCTGTGACACTCGATCTGCCTCAAGGGATTCACACCTATCGGTTCACCATCAATGGCTGGACGGGCATTGAAGAGTCTTTTAGTCCTGGTTCTGAGGGCACCCTTACCAATTATTCTGGAGGGCAGACCTATGTGGATCGGTACATCGATGTGGCATGGGACGCAGTGACAACGGATGCCGATTGTTTTTCCTCTGCTGAAGGTTGTCCAGGCACTGGTGGTGAGGGGTGCACGGATTCAGATGCAGCGAACTATTCAGTGGCCGCCACGATCAACGATGGAAGTTGCCTCTATGAGGTGACCTTCCGCGTCGACCTCACGGAGGAAGACGCCATGGGCCACACCGCTTACGTTGTGGGTGGCTTCAACAGTTGGTGTGGCGATTGTGATCCAATGTTTGACCTCGATGGAGATGGCATTTGGGAGCGCAACATCATCTTGCCCGCAGGGTCGCACGAGTTCAAATTCATGACCAACGAGTGGGCGGGATTGATTGAGGATTTTGAGGTCGGAGCGTCTTGTACGAACACCACCTACGACGGCTCTAATGTGTACACCAATCGGGTGTTCCAAGTCGCCTCCTCCCCGCTCGATCTGGGCACGGTGTGCTTCAACAGTTGTGATGCCTGTTCGCCGGTCGAGCCAACCTACCACCTTGCGACCTTCCGCGTGGAGATGCCGGACCCTTCGCTGGTGGCGACCCTTGAAGTCAATGGCATAGAGTACCCCATGGGAGATGGGCTTTGGGGGGCCAAAGAGGCCACGGTCTCTGTTCCAGGAAGCGCGTCGTTTTCGTATCGTTTCGGCACGCCTGCTGGCGCGCTCGGTGTCGCATGGGAATCAATTCCGTCTTCATGCGGTTCTGGCGGCATGCGCACCGCCATGCTCAGCGCTGATGCAACCCTGGATGTCGTCTGCTTCGGCGAGTGCACCGCATGCCAAGGGTGTTCCGACCCTTTTGCGTCCAACTTCAACCCATTGGCAGACCCGAACTCCCCTGCATCTCTGTGTATAGGGCTGGCTGAAGCTGGGTGTACCTATTCCCAAGCCAACAACTATTCTTCCGCGGCCCAATGGGACGACGGGTCTTGCAGCTTTAGCGGGACTGCGACGGATTGCCCCGACAACAACGGAGACGGCATTGTCGGCGTCGGCGATGTCCTCATCCTCCTCTCGGCCTTCGGTAACTCCTGCGACTAAAACCTCAGTGAATACTGAGGGTGCTCAATTCGCTCGGTAGGCGCGCAACATCGCCGGTGTGCATCGCCCATGATCACGACGAGATTGAAAGAGTGGTTAACTGGGCAGTAAGGTGCCGGAGTTGTTTTGAACACCTCCCTCCTGCCATGATTTTGACACAGGATGCCCTGTGCCTCAGTAAAAACTGAGGGTGTTCAATTCACTCGGTGAATTCAAGGAAGGGGGGTGGCGGAATGGGTTACTCCCAGCCCAGTTGGATGCTGTCGATTGAGTTTCCCTCAGCGTCCGACAAAATGATTCCCTCGAAATCGAAGCAGGCGCCGTCGGTGAAAGTGAACAATATGCCGGAGCCGGTGATGGTGCTGAGGGTCATGTCAAATCCGACTATGGTCGATGTGCCGGCCATCACCGTCCATCCTGCTGGGCCACAGCAGACGGTTGGGCTCGTGTCGCAGTTGAGGTTGAATTGGAAGCCGGCGATGTCGAGGTCTGTGGCGTAAAGGATGCTGTTGTCTTCAACCCAAAGACAGACGTCTGCATCACAAGAATTGCATGAAGAGCCGTCTCCCCCGCAGACTCCACACAAGTCGAGGTAATCGCAAGTGTCGTCGGCTGTATTCGCATAGGGGTCGTAGTTGCATGCGTCGGTGTCCGTGCATCCATGGAGTGCATAGCCATTGAGGATGTCGACCAGGTTGGACAGGGAGTCAAGCTCGCTTTGGTAATCCGCACAGTTGAGTTCAACCTCAAAGGTGTTCCCGAATACATTGAGCACCTGGAGAAGGTCTGACGTGGTGATGATTTGATCGCCGTTGCTGTCGGGATTCCAAGGCGCCTGAATTTGTGCCGAGCACAGTGTGCTGAGGGCAATACATGTTGCGGTGAGAATGAATTTCATGTCAACGGTATGCTGGCGGCTATTCTCCTTGTTTCCGTTTTCGGTATTGGCTGTAGCCCACGAGGATTGCCGTTACAATGAAGAGGAAATAGAGAATGAATCGCTGGTTCATACATATAATATCGGGCAGAAATCTGAGTATTCTGAGGGAAGGCATTTCCGTTTTGTGGATAGGCATCACTTGGCGCTGGGGCTTTTGCGTTGAACATGCTTCTGTTGGTGAATGGAGCCCTTCTGAATAAAGTCGGATGGCTTCTGGTCTTTTTTTGCCTCAAGCTGAACGGGGATGAAAATGTTTCAAGCTGCGGTGGTGGCTGTGGGCGCGATGATGGCCGTGCTTGACCACCATCAAACGCAGCAGCAGATACAGCGCACGTCTGGAATAGCTGTCAAGGAAATACGCGTTGTTGGCGATCGAATTGCCAGTGGCATGGAGACACGCGTTCGCAATAGGGTTCAGGATCTTGTCTCTGCAGATGAGCGGCAGTTTGAAGCCGAGCCTATTGTTTCTGTAGTTGAGTCAGTTGCCCAAGAGACTGAAGCTGAGGCGAAAGCGAATATGGGTTTGGAAACGCTTTCGAGGTTGGCAGTAAAAGCACCTCGCTTGCTCTCTCAAACTTTGGTCTCGCCCCGAGAGGTGAAATTGCTGTTAGACGATCAATCGGGGCTTCGTAAACCAATTGCATGAGAGGCGACGCACCACAGCGCAGTTGGTTTTGTTGCAGGCTCAGTGGGTTTGTTTCCTGCTGTGCGTTGGAGTTTGGTTGACCGTAATTTTGATCTGGAGCAGGCAGGCGTTGGGCGTGCAATTTCAGAGTCCCCCCCTCCCCTTCATTGAAGCCCAATTTGAATCGGGTGGCAATCAGTGTGGGATGCTTCAGTCAATCCTTTGCGATTCAATTCAGCAGAAACCTAACGTCGCGAACGGAGGTCGGTGTTGTCGCGGGGACATCTGTTGGTGGTTTTCGGACGCCAAGCCGCGGATGGAATGTCAGTGAGACTTTTGTTGTGGATGCCGTGGGCGATTTTCAATGGTTTGGCATGGTGTTGAATCACAGGCCTTTCCATTTTGACGGCTTCGGTGAGCACATTCGGATTCAGATGGGTCTTTACTCGGGGAGAAACAACGTGAAGTTGACCAGCCGCAATTCTGGAGACGTTTTTGAAGGTGCCTGGAGAAGCAGAGCGTCGATATACCCCGGCCTCGGCGGGGATTTAAGTCTGACCAAGCAGTTGTCATTGATGTTGGACGCGGGTGGGGTTTGCGTTGCAAATCCAAGAATTAGCAGGGGTATGCCAAGTGAAGAAATGGTGGACGTGGCAAAATCTTTGGCAGAAGCTCACCTGTTTGGGTAGTGTCGATTGGGTTTGTCTTGGTCGTTTTAGAAGCGACAAGACACCATTGAAACGAAAAAAGCCGCATTCAATTGCGGCTTTTTTTGTCGGTTCACTTTCGAATCGTGTTGGTATATATCGGTTCCCAAGCCTTTCGGATGATCTCTTCTACACATTTCCCAGCTTGCAATACCCCGTCACAATTTGTCATCAGCTCGGAGGCTTCAGCGGGAGGCAAACCGGTGTCTCTTCTGAACACGGTGATGTTGTAGGTCATGCCCCGCTTGAGGTCAGGCCAGTTGTGCGAATCAAAATCAGTGTCACAGACGTCGCAACTGTATACCCTCCATTCTTCGTTTTCAATGCCATAGGCTGACTCCAATGTGATGTCTGAATTCGGGGTGGAACATGCCATCAGCATCATGGAGGCTGCGCTTACGAGGAGAAGTGTTTTTCTGTTCATGGTGTCAGCCGTTATCTCCGTTTGTTCCGGTTGTAGAGCACAAGAATCGGAAGAATCAAGGCCATCACGAGGAAAATCATCATTGAATTCATGGTACAGAGGGGTGTTTTGATTGGGACCCTGAAAACGGGATTGCCATAATACGGCACAAGGGGGCGACCTTGGATGACTCTGGCCAAAGACAAGCTGCCAAGTCTTGGTTTGCTTGGTCCTGAATGCCATTTAGGTTCCCGGTTTCAATATACCTGTTCCTCCGTGCAACCCTTGGGGGTGTTGGGTGTTATTCCAACGTACATTGCACTCCCTTGGATTTGAGCCGTCACCTGCATTTTTTTTTCGCCTTCTTTGGCCTGTCGATCGCAAGCGCAGACGCGCAGGTTGTGATTAACGAATTTTCGTGTTCGAACTATTCGCTGAACATCGCAGGAGACAATGAAGACTTCGTAGAGCTGTTCAACCAGACCGCCAATGCTGTCGATATCGGCGGTTGGTATCTCTCCGACAACATTGATAGCCCAACCAAATTTGAGATTCCAGCGGGAACGATTGTCCCCCCGAACGGCTTCATCATGGTGATGTGCAGTGGTGAGGCGCAGGCTGGAAACCTCTACGCGGGTGGCTTTCTGAATACGAATTTTCGGATTCACCAATGCAAGGAAGAGTCTGTGGTGTTGACGGACAACACGGGGACAATTGTGGAGAGTTACACCTACGGCTCAGATATTTCCACCAACCAGGAAGACCACAGCTGGGCGCGAGATGCAGATGGAGATGGTGACTGGAAGGTGTGCACTGCGCCGACGCCCAATGCCTCCAACGCAGGAGCTGTCGCGTCCATGTATGAAGGGTATGCCCCCATGCCTGTGATGGGTGAGGCTCCTGGATACCACCCTAATGCGTTGTCCTTGGACATCTCTGGTCCCGCCGGGATGGAGATTTATTATACGTTGGACGGATACAAGCCGTCGGTGACGAGTTTGCCCTATGCGGCGCCGATTGGATTGATGGCGACGACCGTTGTGCGAGCGCTTGTTGTGGATCCTACAGGCACTTTGGCGCCCAGCTTCACGGAGACCAACACGTATTTCTTTGGCAATGATGTACACACCATTCGTGTCGTGAGCGTCAGTGGAGGAGGACTCGAGGATGGCGCTTGGGATGGCGACGAGCCGATGCACATCGAATTCTTCCATGAGGATGGTGGTTTTTGGGTGGAGGCCGAGGGCGATTCCAATGAGCACGGAAACGATTCCAATGCCTATCCGCAGAAAGGGTTCGATTACATCACGCGTGACCAAATGGGGTACGACGATGTTGTGGATGCGGAGCTGTTTCACCTTGCCGATCGGGGCAAATTCCAGCGTCTGATTTTCAAGGCAGCGGCCAATGATAACTACCCCTACTCTGGTGGGGCTCACATCCGGGATGCTTACGTTCAGACCTTGAGCCAACTCGCTGATTTGCACCTAGACGAGAGAACCAACGAGAGTTGTATTCTCTACATCAACGGACAGTATTGGGGCGTCTATGAGTATCGGGAAAAGGTGGACGACAGTGACTTTACTAAGAAGTATTACGACCAGACCCGATACGACATCGACTTTTTGAAGACGTGGGGAGGCACTTGGGAAGAATATGGAGATGGTGCAGATTGGTATGACCTCGTCGACTTCATCACGACCAATGACATGACGGCTGATGCCAACTATCAGCAGGCAGTCTCTGAGCTCAATGAGATGTCGCTCATCGACTATTTCATTCTCAACAGCTACATCGTCTGCGCGGATTGGTTGAATTGGAATACGGCGTGGTGGCGCGGTCGGAACCCCGATGGCGATGGTCGCCGGTGGCGCTATGCCCTGTGGGACATGGACAACACCTTTGGCCACGGAGCCAATTACACCGGCATCCCCGATACCGGTTCAGAGGCGGACCCTTGCGACCCGGAAAACATGGGCGACGTAGGCGGGCAAGGCCACATTCCGGTACTCAATGCCTTGATGGGCAATGACACCTTCTGGGCGACCTACATCAACCGGTGGGCTGATTTGGGCAACACCCACTTCACTTGCGCCAATATGCACGCTGTGTTGGACAGCATGATTGCGGTCATCGAGCCGGAGATGCCCCGTCAAATCGACCGTTGGGAGGGGGATTTGGCAGAATGGGAGGCTGCAGTTCAGGAGGTGCATGACTTCATCGATGAGCGGTGCAATGAAACGGTACTGACGGGCATGGAGGACTGTTATGATGTGGAGTCCGTGTCGTTGACATTGTTGATCGATGGATGCGGGGAGGTTGAGCTGAATACAGTGGACATCGACCCTTCCATGGTTCCATTTGAAGCCTGGTATTTTTCAGGCGTCCCCATTTCTCTGGAGGCCGAAGAGGAGTGCACTGGCGCAGAGTTTCTTTATTGGGAAGTGGTGTCTGGTGACGTTGTCATCGATTCGCCCCAAGACATCCTCATCGAGCTGGTGCTCAATGGTGATGCCACCATCATGGCCCACTTCGGAGAGCCGGTTCCTCCGGAGGTTGTGGTGTTCAACGTTGAACCGGCTGGCGTGGGCGACATTCTTGTCAATGGTGTGGTGGCAGGACCCTATCCTGACGAAATTGAATTGTTTGACGGGGAACATGATATCCTGGCCACGGCAAATGCCTGGTGGACTTTTTCTTACTGGAGCCATGATGACAATGCCATTCTGCCTGATGTTGAATCGGCGGATGCAACCTTGATGGTGGACACCGGGGGTGCTGTGACCGCCCACTTTGAGTATGTAGAACACGTGACCCTCGTGGTGGATGTTGAGCCAGTAGGCTCGGGTTCTGTGGAGGTTGTCGGTCGGGCAATTGTCAATGACCATTGGGAGGACAGCTTTGTGGTGGACGGCCCAGAATCCCTCGTTGCCAAGCCAGCAGCGGATTGGATGTTTGACCGTTGGGAAGTTGTGGGTGCCGAGGACCTTGAGGGCGCGCAAACCCAAGCATTGGGCATCGTGCTTCCTGCGGACGGTGTTGTCCAGGTGGTTGCCCATTTCACGGAGATGGACCTTCGTCTGTTTGTGCCCAATGCGTTTTCACCCAACAACGATGGGGTGAATGATGGATTCAGGCCCCTCGGTCAAGCCTTTGGTGCCACAGACTATCGTTTTCAGGTGTTCAATCGTTGGGGTGAAGTGGTCTTCTCCACGGTCGATCCAGATGAACATTGGGTAGGACAAGACCAACGCGGGTCCGGATCGCACTTTGTGCGGGACGGCATCTACGCTTGGGACGTGTCCGTGCGCTGGACGCACGGGAGATACCCGGAGCATTTCCAGGGGACGTTAACGGTGATCCGGTAACGGACCAACTCAGTTTAGCGCAATCTGATTCAACGTATTGCCTGTTGCCTTGGCCACGATGGCAAACAACAGAACTCCAACAGGCCCGAGCATGAAGCAGCCCAATTGACAGGGGAGCAAAGCCCATCTGTTCATCTTCATGGCCAGCCCTTTTTTGGTGATGATGATTCCGGCCAACATGTCAAAGGCGAGGTAGTGAATCCATCCAGCAGTCATGGCCCAAGGGTCATTTAGCATGCCCGTGACTCCTTGAAGGGACATGAAGTCTGCACTTGATGGCTCAAAATGGGTCAGGATGACCAAGGCGTAAGCTGAAGCCAGCAAGAGGACGAAAGCGCCACTCAGGATGACGCGCTGCACAAACTTGGACCTCGGAGCAATGAGCATCGCCACCCATGCAATGGGCGCAACACCATTAACAATCTGGAATACCGCCTCCGGGGTCATGATTTCTTTTCCCCGGTAAATCCGTCTTCTTTGCGGTCAAACAGCACGTTGAAGGTGGTCAGGGAACCGTAACATCGAGTGATGTACTGTTGAAGGTTGACCTTGTCTTCGTCCGAGAGTTTGCCGTGACTGTTGATGTTTTGCTCGAGCACACGGAGGCGGTCCCGGAGCATGACAATTTTGTGAAAGAAGGTCTCAATTGGAACTTCCTTGGACTTCAGGGCGTCATCTGCTGGTTTCAACTCCATGGTGCCCCCTTCCCATTTTTCTCCAAGGGCAATGGGTTCAGGTGACTCCAGATACTGGTCGAATACATTTTCTACAGCGGCGATGACATCTTCGAGCTCGATTCCGTGCCCGGCGTCTGCTGGTGCGGCTTCAATGACCTGGTAGGATTCGTAGGTCTTGGTCAGTTCCTTCTCGCCATGCTCTTGAAAGAAAATGCGCCAGGCGGCCCCTGATTCTCCAAAAATCGCGCCCTCTCCGTACTTGGGGTGAGCGATGCGTGCTCCAATTCCAATCATGAGCAGCAAGATGAGCCGTCCTCTTCTTTTTCTGCGCGGTTGGCGGTACGGAAATGAACAGCGCAACGTCGAAGGCTACCTTTGTGTTCGAGATGACAGACGACGCACTTCGGTCCCTCCCCAAGGTTGAGCTCCATTGCCACCTTGAGTTGACTGCCCGGCAATCGCTTTTGCGGGAGTTGCTGAAGGCAAAGGGGAAGTGGCGCGGAGAAGATGAGTTTCGTCGGGACTTTCTAATCAATGCGCCGGTGGGTGATTTGCCTACGCTGCTCAACATCTTTTTGGGTCACCGTGATTTGTTGGATTCACCGGAGGTCATCGAGCGCATGACGTACGAGTGCTGCGAGGACATGGCGGCAAACGGCGTGCGCATTCTCGAGCTGCGGTATGCACCCAGTTTTCTTTGCGATGCCCATGCCGCATTGAGTCCCGATGGGATGCACCATGCGATTTTGAAGGGGATTGCTCGCGCCGAACGTGATTTTCCGATTGCTGTGGGCCTCATCTGCCTATTGCAGCGCGTAAAGTCGGTGAAGGAAAACGAATACTGGCTTGATTTTGCGATTGAAAAAAAGGCGGATTTCCTCGCGATGGATTTGGCAGACAACGAGCTCGCATTTGGACCAGCACCCTTTGTTCCCCTCTTCGAAAAGGCCAAGGCCGAGGGTTTTTTCATGACCGTTCATGCAGGCGAAGCAGAGGGGCCTCAAGCGGCGCAGAACATCCGGGATTCTATTGAGCTGCTGCATGCGGACAGGATTGGTCACGGCGTTCGGATTTTGGAAGACCGCTCCGTGTTGGACTTTGTTAGGGAAAGGGGAACAGTGCTGGAGTTGTGTCCGACGTCCAATTGGTTGAGTGGTGTTTGCGCCACAAAGGAATCTCATCCCTTCCGCGCCATCATGGAAGCAGGTATCAAGACGACGGTGAACACGGACGACCCTGGCATCATGGACATCGACATCATCGATGAGTATCGATTGCTTCGGGACGGCATGTCGTTTAGCGAATCTGAATTCCGACAAATCAATCAGTGGGCCCGTGATGCATCTTTCCTGCCAGAGGAGCGGAAGTCCACGGTGTGGCCCTGATTACGTTGGAAAGAGGTCTGGCCTGCGCCACTTGAGCAGGGGCTTCCACAGACCGCGAACCTGAACAATCCTGAGCTTGGGGACGCGTTGTGCTCCGAACTCAGCATAGAATTTGTCTACCCCTTTGTCTTGGCTTCCGCCGAAGTCAAAGGTGGGTTGTCCTTGATTGGCTGCGTGTCGCATGGCCGTTGCAATCAGCAAAACGGTGGCTCGACTGCTTCTTCCGGATTCCTTGCTGCGGAATTGCCCACCAAATCCATAGATGCACCTTCCGTCGTCTGCTCCATGGAACACCCCTCCGGCTATCGGTTCTCCTTTGGCATCCTGGACCACCCACGCTTGCGTGTCTGGTTCTTGAAGAAGGTGCTTGAGCAGCATGTGAAGTGCAAGGGGATTGCTCCGAATGTGCTTGCGTTTTCTCGACGCTTGATGAAGCTCCAGCATGAGGTCCAAATCCTGACAGACCTCGGTGGTCATTCCTTCTCTGATCGCCCGATTCAGTTGCTTTTTTCGGGTGGATGGCCATTGGTCTACAGGGTCCTCCCCTTGTTCTAGCCTGAGTTGACGGGTGTGCCGTTCGATCGTCCAATGGGTGTTGTTCTTGTTGATCTTAGGTTCATATCCAGGAGGAAGATCCAGCACAATGAGTCCGGCATTGTCACTGTCGAGCACTTGCTCAATGGCCTGTCGGTTTGGAGTGCACCCAACATCTTGTGCCCATGGGGGTGTGGTAACCGCTGAGAGACCGAGCCGCATGCGGCTTCGAAATCGACGGCCCGCAGCATCGTGGATGCAATTTGGAAAAGCCTTGTCCCACGCGGCATTCATGTGTCAAAGATGGGGTGGTCAGTTGGTGATGAGGGTGACCTCGCCCATTTCAATCAAGTCCTCGTCGAGACAGCTGTGGTCCGCGTTGAGTACATAGTAATACGTGCCAGGTGCAGCGTTCCCCCCTCCTATTCTTCCATCCCACGCTGCGCCTGGCCCTGCTGACTCGTGCACGAGCACACCCCAACGGTCGTATATCTGAAGTCTGAATTGGGTAAAAGAGGACGCATTGGCGAGGTCCACGCTGCCATCTTCTCGACGGGTCCCCACACGAAACCGGTCGTTTTTGCCATCCGCGTTGGGTGTCAAAACATTGGGAAGGACCAACTCGACAGCTGCGACGAGTTCGGGCACATAGACCTCGAATTCTGTGGTCAGTTCTGTGCCGCAAGTGTCGTTCTCTATGGTCAATGTGACTGGAAAGAGTCCGGACTCTCCAAAGTCGTACAAGATGGTGTCCCCAGTGGCGGAGCCAGCCGCACCGAAGTCCCAAGTCACATCGTCGGCATATTCCCCGTAGAAATAGAACGCGACCTCGGTCTCCAATGAGCAGGCCAGGGGTTCGATTGCACCGAAAGCCATGACAAGGGGGTTTTGGGCCAAGACGACGACTTCCTGAAGCAGCGTGTCGGCGCATGCTTCTCCTGGCTGCGCTATTAGCTGTGCGACATAGTTCGAAAATCCGTCATAGGTCCATGTGGGGTTGGCTTGACCACTTTCCTCGGTGTTTCCTGTCCATGGAGAATCAGTGTCAAACACCCATGCAAATTGGTCGGCCCCTGTGGACAGGTTGGTGAAGTCGATTTCCATGCCGTTGCATGGGGGCTCCGCCATTTCAAATGCGGCTTGAGGGAGTTCGGGTAAGGTCACCGGCATTGACTCTGTTGAAAGGCAGCCGTATTCATTGGTCAGGACATTGGCAATGGTGTGGTCTCCCGGGTCCATGTTGAATGCGTCAGGGAGGGTTCCATTTGCGGTCTTAATACCGTCCAAAGTCCACGACAAGGTTCCTGTGCCGGGATCGTCGCCAGTGAAAGTCACAGGCTGTGTCCAAGCGTCGGCAGTGCAAGAAATGGGCCCCAATGAAAATGTTGCAGAATACGGTTGAGAGACGGCTAGGTCTTCTGTTAGGCTGTCCGCGCAGCCGTCGAGATCATAGACGAGGGACACAGTGTAGATGCCGGGCCCTGTGTACTCATGGGATGGGTTCTGGGCAGAGCTGGTGTCTTCTGCCATGCCCGTGCCGAAGTCCCAAGAGAATGCGCCTTGGTCGGCATCGACATTGAAGCTCAGTTCAAGACCAGTGCAGGGCGCCGGCCATTCCACGTCAGGAAGGAGGAGTTCACATGGGACGACATCGATTGTAAAATCCCGAATCACCTTGCCCAGTGGAACCCAATTTCCAGTGTCGTCTTGCCGGAATTCGGTCACGATGATGCCGATAACGTATTTGCCCACTGTGGCGGGGTTGGCGGTCAACGTTCCGTTGGAGGGGTTGATGGCAAGTGCGTTTTCATCGTCCAGACCCAAGGGGGTATAGGGTCCATACCCATTGGCCCAACTGACGTTATTGAATGGAGGCCCTGTTGGTGGATTGGGCGTGGGGGCAGCGAATGTGCCGCCAATAAAAACGTCTCCAATGGCAAAGTGAAGGCTGTCTCCATCCGGGTCCACTGCGAAGTGGTTGATGGAAAACGGTTGCGCTTGACAGACGTAGGCTTGTGGCAATTCGATGAACCTCGGTGATGAGTTGGACCTTGTGTCGAGCGAAGGGTCTGAGTTGACTGGCGGTACTTCAGCGTACATCGTAAAGCCAGTGTTCATGGCCTCCTCTAGATTGATGACCTGCGGATTTCGACAGCACCGTTGGTAGACGATGGTGTAGGCTTGGTCGCTGGGGGGCAGCGTCAGGGTCGACACATACTCCGCGCGTTCAATGCAGACGCCCGGTGGAAGAATGGCGCAGGGGTTTCCGCTGAGGAGGTCAATGTTGGTGACTGCGTTGAAGTTCAAGTCCATGGTTCCCGAGGCATACAGGTCCTGCCCTTGGAACACACCGATGGCAGCAGAGAGGTCGAATCCGGTTCCATTGGTGTTGGTCGGGCCGCAGTCCCGGTAGATGATTAAGTGGACTTCATATTGGTCTGCTCCGAGATGGTCATAGTACATCTCTCCACCGACAAGGTGGGTGGCTTGGGCGCACGACAACAGCAGCATGAGCAGCATTGTCAATGCCCATCTGAGGCCGTGGGTGGTACTTGTATCTTGCAGGTTCATCATGCTCCCGTTGGACAATTTAATGGCCTTGCTATTTGTACGGATGATTCGGCTCCGGGTTTTGTGTTTCGGCATTTGCCTGGTCTCCTTTGGTCAAGCCGCAGTTTCGGCGCAGAATTCAACTCCAGGGGTCCGCCTTTCTACGCGTCAATTCCTCTCCCCTGAGGGAAATCCCTACTTGGAGGTTCAAGTCGAGTTCATGGCCAATGGAATGCACTGGCTGATGTCCAGGGACAGTTTGGTTCGTGCTGCTGCCCAGTGGACTGTTGTCGCATATGACAGCACTGGGGCAGTCGCTGGGTTTTCCAAGGCCACTGCCCGAACAGGAAACATTCCTGACGCGTCAGATTTCGTGGACATTGCGCGCATTCCACTCCAGCCTGGTCCCCATGTGCTTGAATTGGAGGTGGAGGATTTGTCTTTGCCTGAATCCACTTCGCTCCATCATGAGGCCGTGGTTCACATCGATGTTCCCGCTCCTTTGGACATCAGTGATCTGTTTCTAGTTCAGGCCGTGGCGCCTGCTCAGGAGCCGCCAACCAACTTGACGCGCTCTGGAAAGGAGATTCTACCATTGGTTGACCAGCGCATCTCGGAAGAGGCGGAATTCATTCCGTTTTACTGTGAGCTGTATGGCACGGACAAAGAGTTCGGTCAAGGGAGTCCTTTTCTGCTCGTGGCTGGATTCAGGGAGCCGGGTGGGGATTGGGTTGAGAGCACGCGCCGGTACATCCGAAAGAAGGGCGGTGCTGTGCTTCCAGTGCTTGAGTCTGTTCCAGTCCCCCCTTCTGGATTATATGAATTGGTGCTGGAAGTACAATCGCCAGCCCAAGTGTTGCTGATGGCCCGAAGCTTGTTTGTTGAAGTGGTGGGGACAGCTGATCAAAATGCTGCTGTGGCTGCGGGTTCCCTCTCCCCTTTTGCATTGGCATATCAAAGCAAGGACAGTCTTTATGCCGCCTTGGAGACATTGTTGCCCATCGCAGACGCAGGTGAACGGCGCACCATTGAGTATACGCTGAGCGCAGCTGATTTGCGCCCCATGCAAGCATTCTTGGATCAATTCTGGACGGTACGTCACCCGGATGATCCCGGCAATGCCTGGCGCGAATACCGTCGAGAGGTGGCCATTGCAGACGCTGAATATGGGAGCTGCCCAAGTCGGGATGGACACGAAACTGATATGGGTTGGATTTTGCTGCGGTATGGCCGGCCCAATACCATCGTCCAGCGACACAATGGCACCCAGTATTATCCCTACGAGATCTGGCATTACCACAAAGCGGGGCAGTTCAACAATCGCCGGTTTCTGTTTTACACGCCGCAAGTGGTGGGTGAATGTTTTGAATTGCTGCACAGTGACCACCCTCAGGAGTTAAGGAATGTAGATTGGTTGGACATTCTCCGCACACGGGAGTTGGGCCATTCCGTGTCAGAGACTTCGATCAATCAGTTGGGACGGCGCGACACATACAGTCGGGAGGAACCTGAGGACTTGTTTTTTAACCCCAGATGATGGGGGGTGAACATCCCCGTAAAACTGAAGGGCGCCAGTGTCGGGTGGCGGTGGCCATTCTGAATTGGAATGGCCAGGGTCATTTGAAGCGTTTCCTACCCTCGGTCGTGGCCCATACGGGAGGCCAGGACCGTGTGTTTGTGATTGACAATGGGTCCGATGATGGCAGCCTAGAGATGTTGCGGTCTGCTTTCCCTTCTGTGCACGTTGTGACGCTGGACGTGAATCACGGATTTGCAGGTGGATACAATCGTGGTCTTGACACCCTCCTTTCCGAATGGGATGCCGAATGGCTTCTGCTCCTCAACAGTGATGTCGAGGTCACCACTGGTTGGCTTGAATCGCTTGTGGATGTTGCGAATGAGCACGGTTGGTCGGCAGTACAGCCGAAAATCCGGTCGTTGGAGCGTCGAGCGGAATTCGAGTATGCGGGTGCCGCAGGAGGGTACATGGACCGGCATGGCTTTATGTTCTGCGCGGGTCGGCTGTTTGACCAAAATGAGTTTGATCACGGCCAGTATGATATAGATCGGCCTGTGTTTTGGGCATCGGGGGCATGTCTGCTTGTTCGCACTCCTGCGTGGCAAGCGGTCGGTGGATTGGATGAGGATTTCTTCGCGCACATGGAAGAGATTGATTTGTGCTGGCGGTTTCGCAACCGGGGTTTGACTGTTGGGGCGACTGGGAGGAGCCATGTGTACCATTTGGGTGGTGGGACCTTGCAACAGGAAAGCCCGAGAAAGGCCTATTTGAATTTCCGAAACAACCTGTTCCTCTTGTTGAAGAATGACCACAGGCCAAGCATCCGTTGGCGGATTTTATTCAGGCAAGTTTTGGATGGCGCAGCAGGCTTGCGGTTTTTGCTCGAGGGGAAGCCAGCGTTTGTCAAGGCCATCCTCGATGCCCATGCTGACTTCCGGCGCAATAGACCAAAGATGATGGCCAAGCGCCGTGAAGAAATCGCGTCCTGTGAATCTCTGTCTTTGGAAGTGGATTCGACGGGTTGGTATGGCGGAAGTATTGTCTGGGCGTTTTTCGTTCAGGGAAAAAAGAAGTTTTCCGACCTCGACGCGGACCGCTTCGCTTGACGAATGTGAGACGCATCTAGACGGAGGCAAACAGGGCACTTTGATTGGTTGTGGCAGGTTGCTGCTGCTGCTTAATTGGCCCCTTGCGCTCTCCTGTGTTCTCCCTGTTTATTGGCGTGGTCTTCGGTATGCTTTTGGGATGCGAATGGGTGGATATTCAATGGGGTTGCATCTCGCTTTTTGGTTTAGGATGCGTTGGAACGGCTCTGCTTATGATTGGAGGTTGTTGTTACTGGGTTTCGGTTGGTGCCGCGCTCTGGGGGACATTCGTCGCGACTTTCTTCGTCTACAGCATTGAGCAAGACCGTTCTGCGCTTTTGGGTGTGGGAGAACAGGGCGCAGTGGTGCTCAAGGGGATTCGCCGGCTTTCCCCTCGCGGTAACTTGAACAGGCTTCTGGTGGAGGATGAGCGGGGAGCGGATTGGGTGCTAGAAGGGCCAGAGGGAGTTGAGCCAGGTCACAGGGCCATTGTTCTTTGTCGCCGAAGGGCTGTTTTGGACCCAATGCACCCGTGGGATTTTGATGAGGCCCAGCACATTCAGTCGCGGGGAATGGACGGTGTTTTGGTTTCTAAGAAGACCTTAAGTGTAGGCGTTTGGCTCGGATTTAAAGCCCAATGGGTAAAGGCCATGGACAAGGTGCTACAGTGTGTTCGAAGTCGAATCCTGCCCAAATCCAGGAGTGCATCCCAAGGTGCCGGCCTTCTTCTGGGGCTTTCCGTGGGTGACAAGTCGGTTATGTCTTGGGAGGTGCGAAAAGCGTTTTCCGGATTGGGGCTGGCCCACCTCACTGCAGTGTCTGGTTTCCACGTGGGGCTGGTGCTTCTTTTTGTTTCTCTTTTTGCTCGTTGTTTGGGTGTTAATCGAAGGTGGGTTGGGCTTTATTCCTTGCCTTTGGTTTGGGCTTATGCCATTTTATGTGGCGCCTCCCCCTCTGCCCTCCGTGCTTCGGGCATGGCTACTTTGGCGTCGGTCATGATGGGCTTGGGTCGAAGGCCGGACGGCATGGCCGTATTGGCCATTGTGGGCATGGCACTTCTCGTGCACCATCCTGATCTGGTCAATGACCTTGGAACACGGCTCAGTTTTCTCGCAACCCTCGGAATTCTGCTGTGGTTTCAGACGCGGACACAGCGGCCTTCCAAGTTGTCCGTGATGGCCGCGATTCCATTCTGTGCTACTGTGTTTACTGCGCCTGTTGCTTGGCCGGCCTTCGGCTCCCTGCCCTTGGGGTTTTGGCCGGCCAATGTCCTGATGACGCCTGTGGTGCCCATCTTGTCCCTGTTGGCCGTCCTGCTCGTTGTATTGCCTTTAGCAATATCAGACGTCCTCTCCCCTGTGGTGTTGTTTTTGGCGGATGGTGTGGTTCAATGTGTGCTGTGGGGTAACCGACTTTTGCCACCCTGGAAATTGGTGCCCAATCGGTATCTGTTGTCTGTGGCGGGCATTTGCTTGGCCTTTTTTTTTGGGCTTGGGTTGCGGTGGCGGTATCGGGGCTATTGGGGCCTTGCTTTGGCGAGCTGTTTCTTCGTTCTCCGGCTGGGTTGGATAGATTGGATCAGGCCGCGTTTTTGTGATTTTGCCGACGGGCAGATTGTGGTTCATTCAGCTGCAAATACGTCGGTATTTTCATTAGGGACTTGCGGAAACAGTTCTGGGTTTAAATGGAAAACCCGCACCTTGTTGGAGCGGGTTTCCAGGGGATCTCCCCTGCCGGTTTGCGAAAGTGCAGGGGGAAGGTTGGCATGGTCTGAACTCGCTTTGGTTGCAAGGTCTTCAGCACATGCGGGTATTTGGCTCAGTTCATCTCCGTCACCTTGCGAATCACTTGGTCCACATATGCTTCCCAAGCGTCCATGCCCATGATAGGTAGGATGGCGTTCACGCGGTTGTTCTGCTTGCTGTAAATGGCCTCGACATAAAAGCCGTTGATTTCGAAAATGCAGAGGATATAGCGGTTTTCGACCATTCGCTGTGAAATGCAGTTTCCGTGATCCCACATGTAGTTGGTCTTCTCGTCGAGCGGGAGCCGGTTGAAAGTTCGGAGGTCCATGTTGTATGCGTGACGTTGTGAATCAAGGGTCCGATGGTCGGAGCCGGTCATGCATACGGGAGGATGTGTCCGGGGGTTTCAGTTTTGTCTAATCTTTGTCACATGAAGCCTGTGGAATCTCCCCTTTCTTGGCGCTTGACCGACTGCCCGCGCGATGCCATGCAAGGGGTAGAAGCTTTTATTCCAACTGAGCGAAAGGTGGCTTATCTGTCCGCACTGATGGCTGTGGGCTTTGACACTTTGGATGCGGGCAGTTTTGTGTCCCCTAAAGCCATTCCGCAGATGGCAGATACTGGTCAGGTGCTTGATGTTTTACCCGAGACGGACACCCGGGTTTTAGTCATTGTGGCCAACCGCCGTGGCGCTGAGGATGCATTGGGGCATGGCCGGCCCGATATTTTGGGTTTTCCATTTTCCATTTCCGAGACGTTCCAGCAGCGGAATACTGGTGGAGGCATTGAAGAGGGATGGCGGAGATTGGATGCGATTAGAAACGCGGTCGATCGCCATGGCAGGTCCATGGTTGTCTATCTGAGTATGGGTTTTGGAAACCCCTATGGAGACGATTGGAGTGCTGCGATGGTATGCGATTGGTGCGCCCGTCTTCATGAAGACCTTGGCATTGGGCGAATTGCTTTAAGTGACACTGTGGGCCAAGCAACACCGAAACAGGTTCAGGACGTGTGCGCGATGGTGTCCAAATCGCTCCCGGAATTGGAGATTGGGGCGCACCTCCACGGCCGGCCTGAGCACGCGCGTGAGATGATGGAAGCGGCCTGGAAGGGTGGTTGCAGATCGTTTGATGGTGCCTTGGGTGGACACGGAGGGTGTCCGATGGCCAAAGATGATCTCGTTGGAAACCTGCCCACGGAGGTCATGATGAACGCCCCGTCAGATTGGGGAGGGATTGAAAAGGAATGGGATTGGAGCGCTTTGGAGCGCGCTCAGGAGATCCGAAGCGTAATATTCTCCTGAATTCAGTTGAGGCAGTGTTCGAAAAGGTCGAAACCGTAGCGGTCGCGATTCATCTCGATGCGTTCAAACTTTTTGATTGTGATGCGGATGCGAAAGCGCTTCATGGGGAATGCTTTGGCCCCTGTTACGCGCCGCTTGTCTGAAAGGTTACGCTGACGGACCGAAACTGGTGTTCGGCCTTTTGGCGCAGAGTATGAGTCTCGGGCTCTTTTTTTGGGTCCAATCTGACAAGTCGTAATCGCCGAACGCTTCGAAGAGAGTAAATCCGGTTTCCTCGAGGAGGGAAGTCAAGGCTGCTCGGTCCATTCCGGACACGCGCTCTGTGAAGCTGTATCGGGTGCCACCTTCTTCGAATTCGATGGTCTTGGTGAAACCGGGTATGCCATGCCCAAGGTCACCGAAGGAACGTGAAATCATGTAGTCTACACCGCCCCTGTTCAGGGTTTCTGTCGGGACGAGCCTTGCGCGTGAAAATTCAACATTCAGAAAATCCAAGATCAGAAATCCATCCGGTTTTAAATGGTTCCGAATTCCATTCAGCACTGCGAGGTGGTCGCTGCGTTTGTCGAAATAACCGAAACTGGTGAAGAGATTGAGCACACCATCGAAACGTTCTTCTAAGTCAAAGTCCAGCATGTTGCCTTCGACAAAACGCAGGTTCGAGGATTCACCGTGGATCACTTTTGCGTTGGCTATGCTGTTGGGAGACAGGTCCATGCCAACCACGGAATGCCCAAGCTTGGCCGCGGCTGCAGAATGGCGACCTTCACCGCAGGCGAGGTCCATGAGTTTCAGGTTTTTCCAGCCCAGCTTGTGGTGAAGGCCCTCGATAAAAGTGGTGGCTTCTTTCGCGTCGCGGTGGCCATACAGCCTGTGGTAGTGCGGGCTGTCGAACCACGTTTCGTACCACTTGTGCTGAGGACTGTCTGGCATCGTGGAGTGTGCTGTTGCAAGATAGTTCCTACAAAGAGCAACCCATCGGCGAGTTTCCACGTAAGGGTATGCGATTCCTGCCTTATGCCTGTTCGCAACGTTTCTTTTTCTGGATTGTCTGCGCGTACCAATGCGCGATGGATGCCCCTTCTTCAGTTTTCAGGAATCCCGGAGCCAGGGGATTATGATCGGCTCATTGATGAGTCGGAAACATTGATGGTACAGAGAATGCCTGATCGAAGGCCGTTTCGCGCGTTGATTGAATGCGTTCAGAACCTCCAACGCCATTCAGCACCCAACACGCCTGTGGAATTCCGCCTGCTCGGCAGAATTCTGTCAGGAGAGCCTCGGTTTCTGATTAGAACGGTGAACACATTGAGAGAAACCGATGTATTTCGGGTCCAACAATGGCTGAAACGCCACAATCAATGGCAGGAAAGGCTCGACAATCAGCAAATGGAGAGCAGTCTCATCTGGCGTGATTTGCATCGAAGTATGCTCGAGTCAGCGAAGCGTTCTCCTCGTGGAGGTGCAGGCCTGGGTTGGGTTTCCATGGCGCGGTACGCCAAGGGGATGCCCTCCATCCGGCTCATTGAGGACCGGAATGTGAACCGCTTGTTCTTTTCTGTTGAGGTGGCTTGCTGAGGTTGTTTAATTTGCAGTCATGGGTCCTCTTCACATCGCTGCCACTGCAAAAACACCTGAGATACTGTTTGACGCCGAAGCGAAGCGCTTGACTTTGTCAGGTCGCTCCATTCCGGAGAATGCAGTGGATTTCTATCGTCCCCTTCTCGAATGGGCTGAAAATGCTGTGGCCGAGACGGGCATGGTGGTCCATATTCAGCTGGAGTATTTTAACACCAGCAGCAGCAAGTGTCTGTTGGACTTGTTCAAGCGTCTGGAAGCGTGTGACAGTTTAGAAGTCCTCTGGTATTTCGATTCAGACGATGAGGACATGCTTGAAGCTGGCGAAGACTATGACCACATTGTGGGCCTTCCCTTTAAATTCGTCGAGGTGGACCCTGAGGTCTGAGGTTTCCCCATAGAATCAATCCACCCATCATGATGAAGGTGCTGGTCCACAGCACCATCCAATTGGCCACGCGCTTGGGTACAATGCGTCCTATCCAAGATTGGGCTGCGTGGAATGGTCCTGACCCTGGCCAATGGGGCTTGGCGTAAAGCGCGTCCTTGGTGTTGTGAATTTCATTGTTTTCCAATGCCAATCCAATGGACAGGATGTCGGCTCCGGTGGTCCAGTCCAGTAAGGTTTGATTCAGTTCTTCTTCCTTGATGGCTTTGACGGACAAAGGGTTGTCCCACCCCATCTCGCGAAGAACATCATCCCTGTCGGTCTTTGCCTTAAGCCATGCATCGCGCTGGCGGTTTCTGAAACCATCGAGTTGGCTGTGTATGGCCAATGCGGCTTCGGAATTGACGCTGGTTGACAATTGGACGTCTGTTGCCAAATGATAGCGCTCAAGGCCTTTGACCAAAGTGACAAGGGACTCTGTATCTCCGTCTTGGGCACGATCCAACTGGTGTTTCATTTCAGGCAACCACCGGTCTCTTAGGTATTCGGCTTGGGCCATGTCCTGTTCCGCGTCAAAGAGAGGCGACGAAAAGGCATTGTCGGAAGCGTACATGGTGGTCAAGGCCTCGAAACCCCACCGGCTGATCATGGTCTGTGCGGGCCATGGAACGCCGGTGGCTTTGGCGATTCCAGGATGCATTGCACGATAAGGGACAATGGCACCGCCCAGCATTAATTGCGGGATAATGAACAAGGGGATGGCCAAGTAGATGACCCTGACGCTGTTGAAGAGCAATGAGATGATCAGCCCGAACAGGTTGGCGGAAGCGGCGACGCTGAACAGGGTGAAGACATATCCGAAAAAGTGACCGGGCAGCTCGAGAATCAACGTGGCACAGATGGAAAACAACACGGTCTGCAGCGCGGAAATGCAAAACAAAACAGCGCACTTGGCCGTCAAGTATGCGCCCCAATTGAGGTGAAGGTTTGCTTCACGTTTTCTCATTAGCCGGTCTTGAAACAGCTCTTCGGCGCTGACCGTCAGTCCCATGAAAATAGCGACAATGACGGATATGAATAGGAAGTGAGGGATGTTTTGGGCACTCCCATACCCATAGTTGGTTCCGGATTCCGTGGCCCGCAGAAGGATGGCGAGCAGAATCGCCAAAACAGGCGCCTCCAATAGGTTGATCAGCAAGTATTGCTTGTTCTTGATCTTCCTGTTCACATCCCGTGCAGCTTGGATGCACCACTGTGCTCCCCATCCCGGTGTGTTGTTGTCGGCCTGAGTACCAAGGTCTGCGGGTTGCCTTTGGTCCTGTGTTGCCTTCTCAAATTCCGGAACGACCAATACGTTGTGAAAGTCATTCCATTCTTTTGGGCTGATTCTTCTTTGACCCGTTGACTTGCCTCTTCCATCGAGTACGGGCACTTCTATGATGTTGAAGATTTGCTCGGGGTTGACATGGCCACACAGGCCGCAAGCAACCTGTTCAGCATCGAAGTGATTGACGATGGTTCTGAAGTGGGTCAATGCGTCGAGGGGACGTCCAGTAAAAACGGGGTAACCGCCTTGGTCTAGCACCCACAGAGCGTCAAAACTGCGGAAAATATCTCCGCTTGGCTGGTGGATGACCGCGATGACCAACGTGCCGGTGTGGGTCATTTGTTTGAGCAGGTCCATCAAGGATTCTGAATCCTTGCTGCTGAGCCCGCTCGTTGGTTCGTCCACCAAGAGCACCTTTGGCTCTCGGATGAGTTCGAGGGCGATGTTCAGCCGCTTTCGCTGTCCGCCACTGATTGTTTTGTTGAGGGCATCTCCAACAGGCAGGTCTTGGACTTGTTGAAGCCCGAGGCGTTGTAGACATTGGGTGACCCTTTTCTCGGTTGCCGATTCCGGTTCTTTTCCGTGTGCCAGCCTTGCGGCATACCAGAGGTTTTCCTTCACCGTCAGCTCGGGCAAGAGGTGGTCCTCTTGGGGCACAAGTCCGATGTGTGCATTGGCTCGGTTGTCAGTTACTGGTATTCCGTCCAGTTCAACTCGACCAAATGTGGGATCGGCTGTGCCAGCCAGAAGGTGCAGTAGGGTTGATTTTCCAGAACCGCTTGCCCCCATTACGCCGACAAGCATGCCAGATTGGGCCGTGGCACTGAATGGATGCAGGGCCTGTTTGTCCGGGTACTGAAACCAATGGCTGACTTCGTCGATGGAGAGCGTGAGTTCTGGGATGTTCTCCTCTTCCATGAAGGAGCGTTGGATGTCAACGAAATGCAGGGGGGCAGCGCCTGGATGCCGGAGTGTCGATCCAGGGGTAAATGGCTGTGTGCGGTTTGTGTCGAGAAGCTCACCATTGAGCTGCACGGCGCCTGCACCCATGGGACGGAGGAAAACGACTTGTGCTTCTGGGTGACGAAAACACGCGAGCGCAGTGGTCCACCCCTGTTTGATCACGCCGCCCAACTGCGGCTGATCGCCGATGAGAAAGGCCTCGTGGTAGCGCTGTGTGATAGAGGGCCATTGTTCCGATTCGAACACGAGGGTCTCGTAGCATTTCTTTTCGCCCTCGCGAATGCCAAAACCGTCAGCCACCAGGTCAATGAGCTCCCTGCTGAGTCGGTCGCGCTCAATGTGTTCCCCACTGATGGCCATTTCGAATTCGAGAACGCGCAGAAAAACCAGGGCTTTCTCACTTGCTTGAAGGTCGCGATTGATGTCGGCGCAGGCCCGAAGTACTTTGGTAGAGCGAAGCGCTGTTCGCTTGAGACCGGTTGCTTCGCGGGATTCGACCGCGCCGCCATAGCTAACCAGATAAGATTCGAACGTATTGAGCCATTCGGTGACCAACTCGCGGTTGAGTCGACTTCTCAGAAAATTGGCCACGACCTCTCTGCCGCGGTCCAACCCTTCCTCCCTCAGGGTGATGAGGGCAAACAACTGCATGAGGGCGTCGAGAATATGGCGGCTCATTCGACGGTATCATACGCAGCAAAGGCTGCTTTGGATTCACTGGCGCTCGTAGCAGCCCACATCTGGTGCGGAACCGACAACCCTCGGCAGTCCATCCAGGTCCGTTGCGAGAAATGGAAGTCCTGCTGCAATGCCCACGCCATTCCATTCGCTGTTTCCGCTGACGAGATGGAAGTCACGTGCGAAGACGTCCGCAAACGGCGGTGTTGCATCGAGGCTACTTTCCACGATCCAGTCCGCTTCTCCTGTGGCGTTGAGGTCCACAGCGCACCCGCGAAGAAGGAGGTCATTGACATCGGCTTCAAGGTCGACGACGAGTTCGTCGAAATCTTGGAGGCTTGCATTGTTTCCCCACAGGATGCAGTTCAGGAAACGAGAGTCTTCGAGCGGGCGGATTTGAAGGTTGCCATTTGCATCTTCATAGTGGTCATTAATCAGCACTGAGGGGGTGCTTCGGGTGCCGTCGGACCACGTGTTTGCAAATGTGCTGTGAGTAAATCGGTATCGCCCGCCCAATGTGAATGCGCCACAGGCCTGCCCGCAGTCGTAAAGCAAGTTGTTGGTTCCATCAATGTGGGCTCCTTGAGCGAGGATGCCGATGGCGGTCATGTTGTGTATGATGCAGTTTTCAAGGGTCACTGCGGCACCAGTCGTCCCAGTCGTGTCCACTTGAAGTCCAATGGTTCCATTCCGGAGAATGGTGTGGCGGAGCGTGCTTCCAGGAGATCCGTAAATCCAGATGCCCCCTCCGAGAATGCTCGCCTGGGCAACGCCTATTTCCGTTTGGATCAAGGTGTCGACCTGTATGCCCCACTGGCCAGGCACATCACTGTACTCGGGTTCGAGACGGTCCCCTTCAAAGACCACGGGGTTCCCCAATTCCCCATTGACATTGATGACACCGCCGCTCACATATATGCCTCCTCCATCGTGCACATGGACCTTGGTTCCGGCTTCGATGGACAAGCTGCAGTTTTGGGCGACCCCCACCACACCATAAATCACGTGGGGTTTTTGGGCTGTCCAAAAGGCATTGCATTCCAGTGTGCTGATGCCCCCTGGTGCGCCGTGAAAAAATGCATCCTGTCCCCAAGCGATGAGATCGACGTATTGGCTGTATCCATTGACTGTAATACGAATGCGGTCTTTGACAATGAACGGCAAGTCGTAGTCGTTTTCGGGGTCTATGGTGACCTCGACAAATACATACAGTGAGTCTCCTTCGTCTAATTCCAGTCCTCCTACGGAAGGCCCGGGCAGGCCGTCGACATTGATTCTAAATGGGCTCTCCCCCCCATCTTCCAACACGATGTCTTCTAGCAGGATTCGTCCAGGACTGTCGTTGATGATGCGGAAGGCCTCACTGGCACTTCCAATGGTGCTAAACACCGTGTCAAAAAGTACCGTGTCTTGACTGAATTCAACGCGTGCGTCCGCCCCGAGATAGAGTTTGTCTCCGTTACAGCTCCAAATGGTCAGCGAGAGCAATGCCGAGCAAAACAGCACAACGGCTGCCTGAGACGTGGCTTTGGATTGGGCTTTGTGCTGCATTGACATGAGGGTGCGAAGCTAAGGTGCAGCCACGTTGGGGATATCTTGCATGTGATGAAAACGACTGCGTTCTCACTTTCGCAGATGGAATTGGATTGGTCTGCTGCTAGAATGCACTTTCGGAGCGTTGACCCCAGAATGCATGTTGTGGCATCAGGTCTGACAAATCCGATTGGCTACGAGCGACGCCCAACTTTCGAAAGTTTGTGTCGGGCGATCGTCGGACAACAATTGAGTGTAAAGGCGTCAGCAACAATCTGGAACAGGCTCAAGGGTGTCTACGGCGGGGTTCTTTCCCCTGATGCGGTGTCGTCCGCGGACTTGGAGCAACACCGGGATGCTGGTGTCAGCCGTCAGAAGCATGTTTATCTGTTGAGTTTGGCAGCGTGTTACTTGGCTTTTCCAGATGATTTCAATTGCGTGAGAAGCAAGTCGGATGACGAAATTATTGAACGCTGGACACAAGTGAAGGGTTTGGGGAAGTGGACGGTTCAGATGCACTTGATGTTCCAATTGAATCGTCCGGATGTATTTCCTGTTGATGACTTGGGTATACGGCGGGCCATGGAACTTCATTTCGGAATCCCCCGGGACTCACCAAAGGCTGTGTACGAGAAACGGGCCCTAATATGGAGCCCGTTTCGCACGGCTGCATGCCGTTTTCTCTGGATGTCTTTGGACAATCAGCCCAAGTAGGACTTAAGGATTCGGCTCCGGCTGGTGTGCTTCAAGCGGCGGATGGCCTTTTCCTTGATCTGACGCACGCGTTCTCGCGTCAGGTCAAATCGCTCTCCAATTTCCTCCAAGGTCAGTGGGTGCTCACCACCCAAGCCGAAGTACAACCGAATCACATCGGCTTCTCTGCTTGTGAGGGTTTGCAAACTGCGTTCGATTTCCTTGCGAAGGGATTCTGTAATGAGGACGGTGTCTGGAGAGGGCGTGTCGTTGGTTTGCAAGACATCGTACATCGTGCTGGAGCTGTCGTCACCGTCTTTCAGTGGCGCGTCCATCGAGACGTGACGGCCTGCGTTCTTCAAACTCTGCTTGACTTCGTCCAAAGTCATGTCCAGTACCTCTGCAAGTTCGGCCGGTGTTGGAGGACGCTCGAACTCCTGCTCAAGACGCGCGAAGGCCTTGTTGATTTTGTTGATGGAGCCAATCTTGTTGAGTGGCAAGCGTACGATTCGGCTCTGCTCTGCCAAAGCTTGAAGGATGCTCTGTCGAATCCACCAGACGGCATAAGAGATGAACTTGAAACCGCGGGTTTCGTCGAAGCGCTGGGCTGCTTTGATCAAGCCGAGATTGCCTTCGTTGATTAGGTCAGGCAGCGAAAGGCCTTGGTTTTGATACTGTTTAGAGACGGAAACCACGAAGCGGAGGTTGGCTTTGGTCATTTTCTCAAGCGCGACTTGATCGCCCTGCTTGATTCGACGTGCAAGCTCGACCTCTTCCTCTGCCGTGATCAGGTCTACACGACCAATTTCCTGGAGGTACTTGTCGAGGGAGGCGGTCTCTCTGTTGGTGACCTGCTTCGTGATTTTAAGCTGTCTCATGTGTGATTCGTATCGATATGAGGAAGGCGAATGACGTCATTCGCCTTCCTTAGAACGTAATTTTTGGGGATTCGTTTCACTCGGGCTTGGGCAACAATACCTTTCGACTGAGCTTGAGTTTGCCCGATCGCGGGTCCCGTCCGGTGACCTTGAACTTGACGATGTCGCCTTCATTGATCACATCGGTGACTTGATTAACCCTGTGGTGCTCTAACTCTGAGATGTGAAGCAACCCGTCTTGTCCGGGAATGATTTCAACGAAAGCGCCATAGGGCATGACCGTCTTGACAGCTCCTTCATAGACTTCTCCTACCTCTACTGTTGGTGGGAAAGCGATGGCACGAATTCGGGCTACAGCAGCGTCAATCTTCTGTTTATTGTCACCAGAAACCTCAACCAGTCCTTTGCCGTCTGCATCCTCAATGGTCACGTTGGCGCCAGTGGTGTCTTGGATCTCGTTGATGATTTTTCCTCCAGGACCAATGATGGGGCCAATGGCCTCCGCAGGAACCTCAAAGGACACGATGCGAGGAGCATGGTCTTTGTAGTCTTCACGTGGCTTGTCCATGGTCTTCATCATCTCACCGAGGATGTGCGCGCGGCCTTCCTTGGCTTGAAGCAGGGCTTCTGTGAGTTGTTCGAAGGACAACCCTTTGATTTTGATGTCCATTTGGCATGCCGTGATGCCTTCGGATGTTCCTGTGACCTTGAAATCCATGTCACCGAGGTGGTCCTCATCCCCGAGGATATCGCTAAGGACAGCATATTTCCCGGTTTCTTTGTCTGTGATGAGGCCCATCGCGATTCCGCTGACCGGCCGCTTCATTGGGACACCGCCGTCTAACAGGGCCAGTGTTCCTGCACAAACTGTCGCCATTGAGCTCGAACCGTTGGACTCAAGGATTTCACTCACCAGGCGAATGGTATAGGGGCACTCCTCAACAGAAGGCAGCATGGGCTTTAAAGCACGAAGCGCCAAGTTGCCGTGACCAATTTCACGTCGGCTTGTTCCGCGAATGGGCCGTGCTTCTCCAGTGGAAAATGGTGGGAAGTTGTAGTGAAGCAGGAACTTTTCAGTCTTCCGGACCAACGCATTGTCGATGAGTTGTTCATCGTCTTTCGTGCCGAGGGTCAACGTGGTCAAGCTCTGGGTCTCTCCACGGGTGAAGATGGAAGAACCATGTGGTCCGGGGAGGTAGTCGACCTCGCACCAAATTGGCCGGATGTCCTTTGTCCCACGGCCGTCCAGACGAATGCCTTCATTGAGGAGCAAGTCGCGGATGGCCTTTTTCTGTGTGGCCTTCAGGTAGTCGCGAAGCATGTATTGCTTCTCGGTCTTCTCTTCATCACTCATGGTGGCGAGAAAACCTTCCTTGATGGCTTTGAATGTTTTGCCTCGCTCCTCTTTCGACCCAGCATTCTTTGCAGCGTCATAGTACTGCTGGTACAATTCGTCGTGAATGCGCTGCTTCAAGCTATCGTCGTGCTTCTCGTGCTCGTATTCCCTTTTCGGAGATGAGCTTGGCACTTCGGCGGCCATGTCGAGTTGGACTTGGCACTGAATTTTAATAGCAGCATGCGCGGCTTCAATGGCGCTGACCATCTCCTCCTCGGACACCTCGTTCATCTCACCTTCCACCATGACGATGCTGTCCATGGAACCTGCGATCATCATGTCGATGTCTGCTTGCTCCAGTTGCTCGTATGTGGGGTTGATGACGAATTCGCCATCAATTCTGGCCACGCGCACTTCCGTGATGGGGCCATCAAAAGGAATGTCACTTACTGCGAGGGCCGCAGATGCTGCAAGCCCGGCCAGGCTATCGGGCATGTTCACCTTGTCCGCGGACATCAGTTGAATCATCACCTGTGTCTCGGCGTGATAGTCTTCGGGGAAGGTGGGGCGCAAGGCACGGTCCACAAGGCGCATGACGAGAATTTCCGTGTCGCTTGGGCGCGCTTCACGCTTGAAGAACCCACCCGGGAAACGCCCGGTTGATGCGTATTTCTCGCGATAGTCTACTGTAAGAGGGAGGAAGTCCACCCCTTCTGATGCTTCGCGGTTGCTGACTGCAGCAGCGAGGAGCATGGTGTCGCCTTGGCGCACAACCACACTTCCGTTGGCTTGCTTGGCGAGTTTGCCGGTTTCAATTGTGACCGGCCGACCATCGCCTAAATCGATGGTCTTGGTTACTACGTTCATTTCCGAAACGGAATTGTCATTTGGGTACCCGTAAAATCCCCAGGGCGTTTCCCTGCGGTGATTAGCGTCCTCGTGTGCGACCGGGTGCCCATGCCGCAACGAATTCGATGTGATTCCTTAAAGTGAATCAACGGCGCAGGCCAAGATCTTTCACAATGGCGCGGTACCGCTCAATGTTTTTTGCTTTAAGGTAATCCAGGAGACGGCGACGTTTGCCGACCAGTGTGATCAGCGAGCGTTGCGTGTTGGCATCTTTCCGGTTT
>CACAUH010000005.1 GCA_902535565.1 uncultured Bacteroidota bacterium
TAGTTGCAGGCGTTTTCATCCGTACAACCGTCAGAGCCTCCGATGAAGAAGGTTTCTCGGAACTCGTTGCCGCCATCGCCCTCAATGAAGAATTGAACGTACAGTTGTCCGCTGATTTCACCTGTGGTGGTGAATTGTCCCACGAGCACTTTGAGGTCATCCCCCGCAATTCCGTTGGCGTCTCCGTTCAGGGCATACCAAGCGCCACCAATGGCGTCGTCTATGGCGATGTTGCCTCCAGCGAGTCCTCCGCCTGGATCGAAATTGGTAAACCATGGGTTGTCACCCGACTGAACCGTGCTGATGTTGGCCTCTCCTGCCAATAGGTTGGGGGAGCTCTCGAGGCCTATGCTGACCCAGCTGTCGTAGAGTAGATCTGGATAGATGCTAAAAAGGAAGCTGTTGATGCCATTGGGAACGCCAGCGCCCAAAATGGTATGGAAGAACTCAGTTGTGGTGTTGATCAAGGTTGGGTTGGTGGCGTCTCCCGATACAGAGGACACGAAATCGTTCGGATTGGTTGTCGTCGCATACAACCGGGTCGTGCTGTAGCCGGTCAAATCTGTGACGCCGAGGGGGCCGACGAGTACGCCAATGTCCTCGGACACGATTTCGATTTCCAAACCGTAGTCTTGGGCCCAGAGTTGCTGTTGCAAAGGGGCAAGGAGGAGCAGCGCAATCAGGGCCGCGGGCAGGCGGAGTTGTGTTGACATGAAGTTGAGTTGGGGATAGGAAATTCCGTCATTCTTCTGAAACCGGCATCGCCGTTTACGAATTTGCTGACAGTTTGAATTGACAACAGCTGAGTGCAGGGCATAACCTTCAATTTTGAGGGAGGGGGTCTGTCTGTCATCACGCTATCTTCACCGACCATGCAGAACATTGTTCTCTTTGGCCCTCCCGGGGCAGGAAAAGGCACTCAAAGTGAGTTGCTCGTTGATCACTTTGGCTTTGTCCACCTTTCGACAGGCGATATTTTCCGAGCAAACATCAAGGGTGAGACGGATTTGGGAACCTTGGCCAAGTCATACATGGACAAAGGGCAACTGGTGCCTGATGACGTGACCATTCGCATGCTGGAGGACTCGGCCAATGGCCACCCCGATGCAAAGGGTTTCATTTTTGATGGGTTTCCGCGCACAACAGCACAAGCGGAGGCGTTGGATCAATTCCTCAGTGGCAAGGGGCAGTCCATTTCGGGCATGCTCGCATTGGAGGTGGGAGAAGATGAGCTGCGCGATCGCTTGGCGAAACGTGCAGCGACCAGTGGCCGAGCGGACGATGCTGACCCCAGCGTTATCCAGAAGCGAATCGACGTCTACAACGCGGAAACAGCGCCAGTGGCAGGCCACTATCGCGGCCAAGGGAAGTACCATGGCATTGAAGGGATGGGAACGATTGAAGACATTTTCGCTCGGCTGCGCGATGCCATCGAAGGCCTCGGCTGAAGTATCAGCCTGATCATGGCCAACGAGAACTTCGTCGATTACGTGAAGCTCTGTTGCCGCTCTGGAAAGGGAGGGCCGGGGAGCACCCACATGCACAGGGACCGGACCACAGCCAAGGGCGGGCCGGATGGTGGAGATGGAGGCCGCGGTGGGCATGTCATCCTGAGGGGCAACGCACAGCATTGGACCTTGCTCCACCTCAAGTATAGGAAGCACATTCTCGCAGGGCATGGCGGGTCGGGGAGTGGGAACAGGAGGCACGGTGCAGATGGAAGAGATGAATTTGTCGATGTCCCCATTGGTACCGTTGTGCGAGACGCGGAGACCAAAGAAGTGGTTGGGGAAATCACGGAGGATGGACAGGAGTGGGTGATGGTGCCCGGAGGCCGCGGTGGTCTTGGAAACGACCATTTCAAGTCACCCACCAACCAGACGCCGCGTTATGCTCAGCCTGGTGAGGATGGAACTGAGCTCTGGCGAATCCTTGAGCTCAAGTTGCTGGCGGATGTTGGGCTGGTCGGATTCCCCAATGCGGGCAAGTCCACCTTGCTCAGCGCGGTGAGTGCGGCCAAGCCTGAGATCGCAGACTATCCATTCACCACGTTGCGCCCCAATCTCGGCATGGTGGCTTACCGTGGGAATCGGAGTTTTGTGATGGCCGACATCCCGGGCATCATTGAAGGTGCACACGAGGGAAAAGGCCTCGGCTTGAGATTCCTCCGTCATATTGAGCGGAATTCTGTGCTTTTGTTCATCGTGCCATCGGATGCGGATGACATTCCCGCGGCCTATAAGGTCTTGTTGGGCGAGTTGGAACAGTACAATCCAGAGCTGCTTGCCAAGGACAGGGTGCTGGCCATTTCCAAATGTGATCTGTTGGATGCAGAATTGCGTAAAGAGGTGAGCGCGACCATGGGAGATTTGCGACACCAATACTTCAGCGCCGTCACAGGGGAGGGCGTCGATGCTTTGAAGGACAGGCTCTGGAGTGCCATCGAGACGGGTTCGGAGTGAATCCGCCCTCAGCGGTAACTTTGCGCGGCACCATCAACCACATGGGACAACGACTCGCGCTTGACACTGGTGACGACCTCCGCAAGGTTGCACTCCACGATTACAGATTGGCTTGCATCAGCAGGGAAGCTTCCCTGTTGGGCCGGAAGGAGGTTCTGACGGGAAAAGCCAAGTTTGGCATTTTCGGCGATGGCAAAGAGGTGGCACAGTTGGCCTTGGCCAGACAATTTCAGCCCGGCGATTTTCGCAGCGGTTATTACCGCGACCAGACCTTAATGATGGCCGCTGGCTTGTTGTCCGTCCAGGAGTACTTCGCTCAGATGTATGCCGATACGGATGCCACCAGAGAGCCCATGACTGCAGGACGGCAGATGAACGGTCATTTCGGTGCTCCACTCGTGGGTACAGATGGTCATTTCTTGAACCACACCAAGCAGCCGAACAGTTCGATTGACCTGTCGCCGACGGCGAGTCAGATGCCAAGGCTCCTTGGTTTGGCTCATGCAAGTCGCCATTACCGCGCCCTCGGTAAGTCCATGAAAAAGGCGGGGTTTAAGACCAAGGGCTTCACGCAAGGGGGCAATGAGGTTGCCTTTGGTACCATCGGAGATGCGTCGACCAGCGAGGGCATGTTTTGGGAAACCATGAATGCGGCTGCCGTCCTTGGTGTGCCGCTGTGCATGAGTGTGTGGGACGACGGATACGGCATTTCGGTTCCCAAGAAGTTTCAGACAGCCAAGGAGAGTATTTCTCAAGCTTTGGCAGGCATGGCTTATGGGTCTGAGCCCGGGGGAACCGCGGACGGCGGTGTGTCGCTTGCTGAGGGCGAGGCTGAACTCCCTGGAGGGGGCATTGTCATTTTCAAAGTCAGGGCTTGGGATTATCCTGCACTCTTGTTGACCTATGAGCGCGCGGTGCGCATTTGTCGCACCCGTCATGTACCCGTGTTGGTTCATGTGGAAGAATGCACCCAACCGCAGGGCCACAGCACCAGTGGATCCCATGAGCGTTACAAGACCCCGGAGCGCCTGGCTTGGGCTGAAGCATTTGATTGTATTGCGCAACTTGGCCGGTTTCTCGTGATGGAGGGTGCCGCGACAGAAGCGGAACTGGAGGCCATACGGAGCGAGTCTAAGAAGATGGTCAGGGCGGAACAGAAGGCCGCATGGGGAGCGGTGAGGGCATCTCTAGACGGAGAGCGGGATACTGCGGTGGAGTTACTGAATGTCGTGCCCGGTTGTGCACCCGCAGCGGAAGCATTGTCCAAGGTCATGGATCCCATTCGTCGGGATGTCCACTCCGCGGTGAGGAGGGCGCTTCACGAGACCGCAGGAAACCCGTCGGAGGCACGAACGGCTTTGAAGCGTTGGCTCGAGGTCCAGCAGGCCCGCTGTGCTGAATTATTTGGAGGGGGATTACACGCGTCAGGTGACCACGACGCAATGGCGGTCACTGAGGTGGAACCCCAATATGAGTCGGACGAACTGGTCGATGGCCGGGTGGTGTTGCGGGACAATTTCAAGGCGCTCTTCGAGCGGCATCCCAACCTGCTCACTTTTGGAGAAGATACCGGTAAGATTGGAGGAGTAAACCAGGTGATGGAAGGGATGCAGGAGGCATTCGGGGAGGAGCGTGTTGCTGATACGGGAATTCGGGAGTGCACCATCATTGGACAAGGCATTGGATTGGCCATGCGAGGGTTGCGGCCCATCGCGGAAATCCAGTACCTGGACTACCTCTATTACGCCTTGCAAATCCTGAGGGACGACTTGGCCACGGTTCACTATCGAAGTGCGGGAACCCAAAGGGCCCCATTGATTGTTCGCACGCGGGGGCATCGCTTGGAGGGCATCTGGCATGCGGGAAGTCCTATGGGGGCGATTATTCATAGCATTCGTGGGATGCATGTTTGCGTGCCGCGCAACATGACCGAGGCAGCGGGGATGTACAACACGCTCTTGGCCGCGGGAGAGCCTGCGCTCGTGGTGGAGTGCTTGAATGGATACCGAACCAAGGAGAAACTCCCGTCTAATTTGGGAGAGTTTCGCGTCCCCCTTGGGGTTTCGGAGGTTATTCGAAAGGGCACAGACATTACGGTTGTGTCCTACGGCAGCACCTTGAATCTCTGCTCCATTGCGGCAGATCGGTTGTCCGGGATGGACGTTGAGGTCGAGTTGATAGATGTCCGGACCTTGCTTCCGTTTGACACCAAAAAGGCCATTGCTGAAAGTGTGTCGAGAACCCACCGCGTTCTTTTTGTCGATGAAGATGTTCCTGGTGGCGCCGCGGCATACATGCTGGAGCGGACCTTGGCCCACAGCGACCTCTGGGTCCACCTCGATGCTGCGCCCCAGACGCTTTCCGCAGCGCCTCACCTTCCGGCATATGGAACTGATGGTGATTATTTCTCCAAGCCATCTATAGAGGACATCATCGAACGCATTCATGCGATGTTGGCGGAGGACAATCCTGCCGCCTACCCAGATTTGGTCTGACGTGGAGACCATTGATTTCCACCTTCGTACGGACATCATCGACCTTCTGCAATTGCTCAAGGCCACAGGCCTCTGTGCCACAGGGGGAGAAGCCAAATGGGCCGTTGAAGAGGAGCGGGTCAGGGTCAATGGAGCGGTTGAATTGCGAAAGCGCCGGAAACTGCGTTCGGGGGATGTGGTCGAGTTGGATGGTCAATTCCGGGTGAACATTCTGTCGGCTTAAGCGACGCGATTTCGTTGCATATTGCCGCGCTCTTCGAACCTGTAGAGGAGCAACCCAAGATTCGCGATTCCATGTATCGATTGACTTCACGCCTGCTGGGCCTTTTTCTCCTCTTGTTTTTTGCTCTTTCCAATGTGGATGCCCAGACGGTCATTCGAGGTCAGGTCATCGACGGCGAGACCGGAGACCCTGTGTTCGCGGCAGGTGTCCTCGTGGAGGGCAGCACGACGGGCACCAGCACAGATTTTGACGGTCGATTTAGGTTGGACGTCCCAGCGCTTCCTGTGCGACTGAATGTCAGCTTCATTGGGTATGCCACCTTGACTTTGGACGTGAAGAGTGCATCGGATGCGGTTCGTGCCGTCTTGCAGCCGGATGCGGTTCTTATGGAGGAGGCCGAGGTCGTGGGTTCGAGGATTGATGAGCGTCAGAAGCAGGGGCCTTTGACTGTGGAAAGCATGGATGTGCTGGCCATCAAGGAGGCGCCGAGTGGAAACTTCTATGAGGGGCTTGGCAACCTTAAAGGGGTTGATTTGACAAGCGCTTCACTTGGGTTCAAAATCATCAATACTCGCGGTTTTAACAGCACCTCTCCAGTTCGCTCCTTGCAGTTGATTGACGGCGTAGACAACCAAAGTCCAGGACTGAACTTTTCATTGGGCAACTTCCTTGGGGCGCCCGAGCTTGATGTGATGAAGGTGGACATTGTGGCCGGTGCGAGCAGCGCGTTTTACGGGCCAGGTGCGTTTAATGGGGTGGTGTCGATGGAGACCAAATCGCCTTTCCGATTTCCAGGGGTGAGCGTCAGTGCCAAGGTGGGGGAGCGGAACCTGACCGAAACTGGATTTCGGTATGCGGACTACATCACAAACAAGGAGGACAATCCGGTTTTGGGCTTCAAGGTCAATGCATTCCGTTTTAGCGCGGATGACTGGGTGGCCGACAACTACAACCCTGTCGATGGTGCAAATGACGGCGCGGACAATCCCGGGCGTTATGATGCCGTCAACATATACGGAGATGAGTACCGCCCTGTCTTTGATTACAGTGGTGATAACAGCAACAACGGCAGGGGACTCGGTAGTTTTTACAGGACGGGGTATCGCGAGGTTGATTTGGTGGATTACGGCACACAGAACTTGAAGGTTTCTGCAGCATTGCACCTTCGACTTCAGCCTGAGAAGACCTATGAATCGGCTGAATTGATTTACGGTTTCAACAGTGGATTTGGTACGACGGTGTACCAAGGGGACAACCGCTTCTCCCTCCGGGACATTGAATTCTATCAGCACAAGATTGAGTTTTCAAAGCCGGGTAAGTGGTTCGTCAGGGCTTATCGGACAAGCGAGGATGCGGGCAACAGCTATGACCCATACGCAACTGCCCTGCGGCTTCAGGAGGAGAGCAGAAGTGACTACAGCTACTCGAAGGTGTACTACCGGTACTGGGTGGACAGCATTATTCCTGTGATTGATGCGAGCTATCCCGGGCTTGAACAGGTGGGGGTAGACCCAAACTATGGCTTTCCAATTTTTGCATACCCGGAAGGCGCCGTTGAGGATTGGTACTCCGACTACGCCGATTCCTTGTCTTTCTGGCATGGTCAAGTGGAGAACTGGACGAACAATGGGACTGCGGGATTAACCGATGTCGCGCAAGACCCATTGGGTTTCCTTGCTCCGGGAACGCCTGAATTCGAGGCCGAGTTCAATCGGCTCATCTCGGCGAAGAACAACGAGGACGAAGGGGGAACCCGGTTTTATGACCGATCTAGCTTGGTGCACGCGCATGCCGAGCGCATTTTCAAGCCGCAGGGCTTGGAGGAAATCCGCATTGGTGCCAATTACAGGCGGTATACCCCGAACAGTGATGGCACCATTTTCAGTGACACGTCAGGGGTGGTCATCACCAACCAAGAGTTTGGAATGTATGCCGGTGCAAGGAAGCGTTTCGCGGAGGACAAGGCCATTGCAACGGCCACCGTGCGCGCTGACAAAAACCAGAATTTTGATTGGGTGTTCTCGCCGGCTGCCTCCCTCGTATGGAAGCCACGAGACCAGGATTATCTGCGTGTAAGCTTCTCAAGTGCCCTTCGGAATCCAACCTTGGCTGACCAGTATCTTTTCTTGGACGTTGGACCGGCTACTTTGGTTGGAAACTTGGACGGAAGGGACAGCTTGGTGACAGTGTCGAGTTTCACCGATTATCGAAACAGCATTTCATCGGCAAACGGTCTGCCGTTTGGCAGCTTGGACACCTTACAGTACTTCAACATTGCTCCGCTCCGGCCGGAGCAGGTTCGCTCCATTGAGGTGGGCTACAGGACGACCCTTTGGGATAAGTTGTATTTAGATGGAAGCTGGTACTACAGCCAGTACAACCACTTCATCGGGTACAATATTGGCTTGGACGTCCTTTTTCAGAATCCAAATTTCCCGGAGGCGGTCACGGGGGTGGATGTTTTCCGCTATGCAGCCAATTCCATCAATACCGTTCGGACCACAGGGGCATCGATTGGTGCAAATTGGTATGTGGGAGACCACTGGATGATTTCTGGCAATTACAGTTGGAATCGTTTGGTCAAGACCGATGCTGATGATCCGATTATTCCGGCATTCAATACGCCTGAGCACAAGTATAATCTTGGCGTTAACACACGGGACTTCCGGCTTCGTGAGGCGAGCACTTGGGGGTTCGGCGTGAATTATAAGTGGGTTCAAGGCTTTATTTTTGAAGGCTCACCCCAATTCACAGGCTTCGTTCCCACATTTGATTTACTCGATGTTCAAGTCAATGCCCGCATTGATGCGCTCAACTTGACCGTGAAGGCTGGTGGCTCAAATGTCCTGCAAAACCTGCACATTGAGACTTATGGAGGGCCCATTGTGGGCCGCTTGGCCTACCTCAGTTTGCTCTTTGATGTTGACACGAGGAACTGACTATTGAAGCCTCACTGTTTACGGCTACAAACTTTTTCTTCACGCTTTGTTCAACGAGGTGTGTAATCCCTACACGCTTTCTCCGTGTTGGCTATCTTGTCAGCTCATCTATTTGTACCAAACCATGAAGCAAACTTGTCTTCTCTTGATGGCCTTTGCCATCTGCCTTACTGCCACTGCGCAGACGCGATATCTCGATGAGGTATTCAGCGAAGTCACCGTGACTTCCGACATCGTATACGGAACCAACATCACCGTGTTGCCGGCCTTGAATTCACAGCCCCCAGCGGCACAACCGTTGGTTTTGGATTTGTATGAGCCTGCAGGAGACACTGAGACCGCACGGCCCCTTCTCTTGTATTTCCACACGGGTAACTTCTTGCCACAGTACATCAACCAGAGCGGTCTCGGAACAAAGACCGACAGCTGCGCGGTTGAGATCTGCACCCGCTATGCCAAAATGGGTTACGTGGTGGCCAGTGTGGACTATCGCCTCGGATACAACCCAACGGCGCCTACCCAGATTGAGCGTACAACGCAGTTGATTCAGGCAGCGTACCGGGGTGTTCAAGACAGCCGAACTGCAGTTCGCTTTTTCAGAAAGACCATTGCAGAAGACAGCAACCCATATTCGGTAGACGGTGACGTCATTGGTATGATTGGTGAGGGCACTGGAGGATACATCTCTTTGGCCTCTTCCACCATTGAGGGATACAACGACATCATTCTTGAAGACGATGGCGTTACGCCGATTGCGAAGTTTTGGTACGATCCAGGCGATGGAAGCTACATCCCAATGGTAGCCGAGAGCATTCATGGAGACGTTGACGCGACCATTGATGGATTCGCACCAGCTGCACTTGGAGGTTTTCAAATGTGCATTGCGAATCATGTGGGATACAGCTCTGACTTCAACTTCCAAGTGAACTTGGGCGGCGCCCTTGGTGACTTGAATTGGCTTGATGAGGGAGACCTCCCAATGGTGAGCGTGCAGTGTCCGCATGACCCATATGCTCCTTATGAGTCAGCTGTACTGATTGTACCAGGTGTGAACCTGCCCATCGTTGAAGTGAGCGGAGCACAGGACATTCACGAGGAGATCAACGGCTATGACACCAACAACAATGCTGTTTTTGCTGAAGCTGGATTGGATGACACCGCTTCCGAGAATAACTACGGATGGGACGGACTGTTTCCGGTGTTGAACAGCTACAGTGAAGATGGTACTCCACTGGAACCCTTTGACAGTGCCCCTTGGCAATGGTGGAGTGAAGCTGCCGTTGGCGATTATGACGAAATGGCTGGAACGTCCATCCTTGCAACCCAACTCTCACTGAACCCCACCATGGGAGAAGCGGAGGCCATGGGTTGGCTCGATCAGATTTTGGATTACAACACTCCCCGTATGGGATTGGCCTTGGGTCTGGTGACCGCGGACCAAATCAACAACAACGGCGTCCGGTATGTGGATGAGATTTTCACCGATGTCGAGGTTACGGAAGGTGTCATTTACGGTCAAAACATCACGGTCCTTCCTGCCCTTCAAGGGCTACCGCCTGGGCCGGAGGACCTGTTGTGTGACATTTATGAGCCCGCTGGTGATACGCAGACGGACCGCCCTCTGATCATCTACTTCCACACAGGAAATTTCCTTCCCAAGTACATCAACCAGTCTGCATTGGGAACCCGCACAGATTCATGCACTGTGGCCATGTGCGAAGAGTTTGCAAGAAAGGGATATGTCGTGGCCAGTGTGGATTACCGCCTCGGTTACAATCCAACCGCTCCTACCCAGGTAGAGCGCACAACGCAGTTGATTCAAGCGGCATACCGCGGTGTTCAGGACAGCCGGACGGCGGTTCGCTACTTCCGTAAGTCTATTGCTGAGGACAGCAATCCCTATGGAATTGGATCGGACAAAATCGCCATGTTTGGTGAGGGAACCGGAGGTTATATCACCTTGGCTTCGGCTGGAATCTCCAGCTTTGAAGACATCATTTACGAAGACGATGGAGTCACGCCCATTTCTAAGTTCTGGTATGATCCAGGTGATGGAAGTTTCATTCCGATGGTGGTTGAGAGCATTCACGGTGACGTGAACGCCACAACTGACACCTATGCACCTGCCGCTCAAGGAGGGTTCCAGATGTGCATGGCCAACCACGTAGGGTACAGCTCCGATTTCAATTTCCAGATGAACTTGGGTGGTGCTATGGGAGATCTGAATTGGTTGGATGAAGGTGATATGCCTATGGTCAGTTTCCAAGGTCCTCACGATCAATATGCGCCTTACACGAGTGCTGTCTTGATTGTTCCTGGCGTCAACCTTCCCATTGTCGAAGTGGACGGTGCTTACAACATCCACGAGGAAATCAACGGTTATGCGACCAACAACAATGCCGTTTTCGCAGACATTGGTTTGCCAGACCCTGCGGTGGCTTTCGGAAACCAGGGCTGGGACGGTTTGTACCCCGTTCTTAACAACTACTCTGATGACGGTACGCCGTTGGAGCCATTTGATGGTTCTCCTTGGCAGTGGTGGAGTGAGGCTGATTTGGAAGCTTACGATGCTGTTGCAGGAACCAATTTGACCTCGACGCAGTTGACGCTGAACCCCACCATGGGACCTGCTGAGGCGAGTTATTGGATCGAGCAAATCGTTGACTACACAGCGCCGCGTTTGGCAGTGAGCCTCGGTGTTGCTGCTCTGGGACCTGGTTGTACCGACGAGGCAGCCTGTAATTACAGTGCTTTGGCCACCACCGACGATGGATCTTGTGATTACGCTGCAGAAGGTTTCGATTGCGATGGAAACTCGCTTATCGTGCCAGGTTGCACTGATGTCATCGCCTGCAACTATGACGGATTTGCCAATGAGGACGACGGTTCGTGTGTTTACATGGACACCACGCTTCCCACTGGAGCCGAGAACGTATGGCTGGTCGGTCTGACCCTCACGGGAACGGAAAACGAGCCCCTCGCAGGTGGTTGTGAAGTTGGTGGCGGTGTGAACCCGAACGTGGCGGTGAACGGTGTGTTCCTTGACTCTGGTGCGGGTTCGCCTCTCGTGATGTCTAATGTGACAGACCCAACCGGGGGCCTGCTTGTTGACCTTGTTACCATCGCCAGTGCCACTCCAGTCGGCATGTGTGGCAATCAATTCACTGTCAACTTGCAGGGTAACGTCCTCACATTGGCTGAGACCAATGGTGTTTGGATGACCATTGTCCCAGTTCTCGGTCCTTCTTTTCTCTGGGCTGCGCCTCTGTCGAGCTTCAACCCAGGTTGTGGCGATCCCACAGCGTGTGGCTTCACCAACCCCTGTGATATTAGTCTGTTCTGCGACTACACAGATTCAGACAGCGACGGGCTCCTCGATTGTCAGGAGATTGCGGGTTGCGATGACCCCGGCGCAGACAACTACAATCCTGATGCGACTGATCCAGGCCCTTGTAACTACAACGGTTGCATCAACGCTGATGCCATCAACTATGACAGTGCCGCCAATACCGATGACGGATCCTGCCAGTTCGAGGTGGTGTTCCGAGTCAATGCATCTGGCATTGACGGTGCATCAATTGATTTGACGGGTTCATTCAATGACACGGACAACCCGTCTACGGACATGGCCCTGATGGGCTATGGTGTATGGCAGGCCACGCTGATTTTGGGTGTGGGTGACTATACGTTCCAATATCGGAATGGCGGTGTTGCCGAAGCCGTTTCTGGTGACTGCACCGACGGTGGTGGAAACCGCCAGTTGAGCGTGTCGGACAGCCCGTTGACATTGGATGCCGCTTGTTTCGGTGATTGTGCTTTGTGCAGCGGATGTACAGATCCATTCTCTCAGGGTTACAGCCCATTTGCAGGTGAGGACGATTCCAGCTGTGGTGGAGCCATTGCCTATGGCTGCACCTACGCAGATGCTGACAACTTCAACCCTGCTGCCACTGTGGACGATGGGTCGTGTGAGCTGTCTGGAGCCAGCTCCTGTCCAACTGACCTCGATGGAGACAATGCCACAGCTGTGGGTGATTTGCTCATCATCTTGGGTTCATTCGGTCAGGCTTGCGACTGAGCGACTGGATATAACATAGAATCAAGGAAAGGCGCCCTCGGGCGCCTTTCTTTTTGCAAAAACAAATTCAAGACTGGCGCTTGTGAGCCCCGGGTTGGAGGGGCCTCAAGAAGTTCCAGATTGCCCTCGTCGGGTCGGCCCGGAGGTGCTGTCCGACAGCTTTTAGGTTTTGGTTACGGGAGGCCGTTCGAAACGTCGGACGGCCTCCTCAATTCTATCGCGTTGCCTTGCCATTTTTGTGGAATGAATTGGCAGAAAGATCTCTCGTTGTTGCTGTTGCGTCTGGGGGCCGGAGGCTTGATGATTCCGCACGGTTGGAGCAAACTCAAGCGGCTGCGCACAGGCTTGGCTGAGGGCGAGGTCAAATTCTACGATTGGATGGGCCTAGGAGAGGAGGTGTCCTTAGGGCTGGCTGTATTTGGAGAGCTGGTTGCTCCTGCCTTTATCGTGTTGGGATTGTGGACGCGTTGGATGTCGGTCCCGGCTGCCATCACCATGGCCGTTGCAGCTTTTGTGGTGCACAGCGGAGACCCGATTAGTGACAAAGAGCACGCGCTGCTTTTTCTGATTCCCTTTTTGGCTTTGGCCTTGATGGGTGGTGGCAAGTACAGCGTGGACTACCGGATTGGGCGGCCCAAATAGTTCTTACTGCGTTATGATGTTTAGCCCAAGGCGTCTATTTGGGCTTGCAGGACTTCTATTTTGGCCACGGCGTCGGCCTCTTTGGCACGTTCGGACGCAACCACCTGCTCAGGGGCGCCGTTGACGAATTTCTCGTTGCTGAGCTTCTTTCTCACGATGTTCAAGAACCCCTGCTGGTACTCTAGGTCCTTGCGGATCTTTTCTTTTTCGGCTTCGATGTCGACTGCATCACCTGCAGGGATGAAGAACTCGTGGGTTTCTACGACGAAGCCAAAGGCCCCGGTCACTTTCTCAGACACCCGTTCTACACCGGTTACGTTGCAGAGATGACAGACCATGCACTCCAGATCAGCGGGATAGGGTTTTCCCTCTGCATCGACGATGACCTTGAGGTCCAGGGCCTGCTTGTTGGGGATGTGGCCTTTTTGTCTGATGCCACGGACCTCGGCCACGATTCGGGTGGCCTGTTCGAAGTCAGTCAGCAGTTGGGTGTCCACCGCTTTCCCTGATCGGGTGGGGAAAGAGGATGTGCAGAGCAGGGTGCCTTCAGGGCGCTCTTGCAACAGACTGTAGACCTCTTCGGTTAGGAAGGGCATAAACGGATGCAGCAGGGAGAGCATCCGTTCGAAGATGCCCACTGTCGCATCGTAAGTGGTCCGGTCACAAGGCTCACCATAGGTGGGCTTGGCAAGTTCCAGATACCAAGAACAGAAGTCGTCCCAGATGTGCTTGTAGGTGGCCATCAGCGCCTCGCTGAGGCGGAAACCGGCGAAGGACTGTTCGATGTCGGCCAGAACTTGTTCAGAGCGGGCTTCAAACCATCGAATGCCGGCGGCGGCATGCTCAGGCTGGGGTGCGGTATCGCTGACCTCCCAGCCTTTGACCAGACGGAAGGCGTTCCAGATTTTGTTGGAGAAGTTTCGCCCCTGTTCGCAAAGGCTTTCATCGAAGGGGAGGTCATTGCCCGCGGGAGACGTCAAGAGCATCCCGACACGAACACCGTCTGCGCCATACTGCTGCATGAGTTCGATGGGGTCAGGGCTGTTGCCCAGTGACTTGGACATCTTCCGGCCCTGCTTGTCTCGGACAATGCCGGTGTAGTAGACGTTGCGGAAAGGGGGCGCTTGGCGGTATTCGTAGCCGGCGATGATCATTCGGGCGACCCAGAAGAACATGATTTCCGGGGCCGTGACCAGGTCGTTGGTGGGGTAGTAGTAATCGACTTCCTCCTTTTTGTAGAAGCCGTCAAATACGCTGATGGGCCAGAGCCAGGAACTGAACCACGTGTCGAGTACGTCTTCGTCCTGTCGCAGGTCAGCAGGGGTGATGTTGCGGCCCGTTGCTTTCGTGGCGAGTTGCGCTGCGGTCTCTGCGTCGGCGGCCACCACGAACTTGGCTTCGGCCGAGGTGGGCTCTCCTTCGTAGTACCATGCTGGAATGCGGTGTCCCCACCACAGCTGGCGAGAAATGCACCAGTCCTTGACGTTTTCCATCCAGTTCCGGTAGCTATTCTTGAATTTGGCTGGGTGGAATTGGATGGTGTCGTCCATGACGCGGTCCAGAGCCGGTTTGGCTAACTCTTCCATGGCGACGAACCACTGCATGGAAAGGCGCGGCTCGATGATGGCGCCTGTGCGCTCGGAGCGCCCCACTTTGTTTGGGTGCGCTTCGACCTTGATGAGGTGGTCGGCAGCATCGAGCGCGGCGGTGAAGGTCTTTCGGGCCTCGAAGCGGTCTTGCCCTTCGAAATCTCCTCCCACTGCATTGACTGTGCCGTCAGGGTTCAGCATGTCGATGACCTCAAGACCGTGTTTTTGGCCCAATTCGTGGTCGTTGGGGTCATGTGCTGGTGTGACCTTCAAGCACCCAGTCCCGAATTCCCGGTCGACATAATCGTCAAGAATGATGGGGATGCTTCGGCCTGCAATGGGTACGATGGCCCGCTTGCCATGGAGGTGTTGGTAACGCTCGTCCTCGGGGTGAATACAGATGGCGGTGTCGGCAAGGATGGTTTCTGGTCGGGTGGTGGCAATGGTCAGCCAATCGTCCAATCCTTCGATTTGATACCGGACATGGTGCAGTTTGGATTGTTCTTCTGTGTGGATGACTTCTTCGTCGGATACAGCGGTCAGGGCTTGGGGGTCCCAGTTGACCATGCGCAATCCACGGTAAATATGCCCTTTGGCGTGCAGGTCGAGGAAGGTGTCGATGACGCTTTTAGAGTAGTGTTCGTCGAGGGTGAAGTTGGTTCGGTCCCAATCACAGCTTGCGCCGAGTTTGCGCAGTTGTTTGAGAATGATGCCACCGTGTTCTCGGGTCCAGTCCCACGCATGCTCGAGGAACGCATCGCGGCTGAGGTCGGACTTTTTGATCCCTTGGTCTCGGAGTTTGCGGACCACTTTGGCTTCTGTCGCAATTGAAGCATGGTCTGTTCCCGGCACCCAGCAGGCGTTTTTGCCTTGCATTCGTGCCCGTCGCACGAGTACATCTTGGATGGTGTTGTTCAACATGTGTCCCATGTGGAGAACCCCAGTGACGTTGGGCGGAGGAATCACCACTGTGTAAGGCTCACGGTCGTCGGGGACGCTGCGGAAGGCGTTGGCCTCCTCCCAGACTTGGTTCCACCGGTCTTCAACGGTGGTGGGATCGTAATGCGAGGGAATCTCTTTGGCCATGGCGCAAGCGAATAGAACAAATGCAACGCCAAATTTAGCCTGTTAAAATCGCGTTAACCTTGATATGAGCAGCGGATTGCTACCCGTATCTTCATGGCAGAACTAAATCAACCCATTTGAACATGAAAAAGGTCCTCCTTACCCTCGCCGTGATTTTCGGCGGATTTGCCTTGACTTCCGCACAGGAAGTGGTCAATGGCCCAGTTATCACCCTCGACAAGGATGTGCATGACTATGGTACCATGGACCAAGGTGGTGATGGAAACTGCGTCTTCACCGTGACCAACGATGGCACCGAGCCGCTCATTATTTCCCGTTGTAAAGGGTCTTGTGGTTGCACGGTTCCACAGTGTGACAAAGATCCAATCATGCCTGGCACGACCAGCGAGATCAAGGTGAAGTATGACACCAAGCGTGTCGGTCCCATCAACAAGAGTGTGACGATCACCTCCAACGCGTCCAATGAGCCCACCAAGGTGATTCGTATCAAAGGAAAGATTGAAGCTGTTGCCCAGCAGGTGGGTGCTCCGGTTAAGAATGCCGCGGGCCCAACCAACAAGCAATAATACTCGGGCGCTCAGCGCCTTTGGAGAGCCGCCCCGGATGCCGGGGCGGCTTTCTTTGGTTACGGCCCCTTGGTTTCCGAACCTGAAGCAGGTGTTGGCTGTTGTCAGGGCATGTTTGGAATGTTCAAAAAGGACCCGGCTGAAAAGCTGCGCAAAGAGCACGCCCGTCTCTTGGCGGAAGCCCATCGGCTGAGTGCGGTGGACCGCACCCGAAGTGATGAGATGACGGCCAAAGCGGCTGCGGTGGAAGAGAAGCTCATGGCTCTACAGAAAGACGCATCATGAGGACAGTGGCCGTAATCGGGGACAGCAAGGGGATTGGTCTGGCCCTTCGCCAGCGTTTGCTTGCCCGTGGTGACAAGGTCATCGGGGTGTCCCGCACTGGATCACAGGCAGAGGGGAACTACACAGGACTTGTGTTTGACGCTGTGGCTCACCCGTGTGACCTTTCGTCTTTTACCGACAGGTTGGACGGTCTCGTGTACTGCCCGGGGACCATCGTTCTGAAACCGGTTCGCGGGGTCAAGCAGGAACTGGTGATGGAGGACTTCAAGGTCAATGCCATGGGGTTCTTGCAGTCAGTTCAGGCCAATCTCAAATTGCTAAAGACGGCTGCCAATGATCCGTCGGCCCCCAAGCCTTCGATTGTCGGATTCAGCACTGTTGCGGTTCAGACGGGCATGGGGTTTCACACTTCGATTGCCATGGCCAAAGGCGCGCTCGAGGGCTTAGTGAGAACCATGGCGTGTGAATTTGCCCCTGACATCCGCGTCAATGCCATTGCGCCGTCCTTGACTGATACGCCACTCGCTGCAGGTTTGCTGTCTTCCGATGCCAAACGGGAGGCGAGCGCCGAGCGACATCCATTGAAGCGCGTGGCCTCTGCTGAAGAGGTGGCGGCCATGGCGGCGTATTTGCTGTCCCCGGATGCTGCAGGGATGACCGGCCAAATCCTTCAGGTTGACAATGGCATGAGTGCCGTCCGATGAGCACAGACCGCGTTTCTTTCGATAGCGCGGGCATTGCCGCCCTCCCTCAGCGTTACCGTGCCCGCATGGTCAACTCGCTGAGTGGTTTCAAGTCTGCCAATTTGGTGGGCACAGCCAACGCATCGGGCCGTCCTGCCTGCTGTATGGTGTCCAGTGTGGTTCACCTCGGTTCAGACCCGGCGCTGCTCGGGGTGGTTTTCCGTCCGCCAGGAGACGATGCGCACAACTACCGCAACTTGTCCGAGACTGGGGCCTTTACGCTCAGCCATGTGGCCTTGCCGTTTTTTGATGCGGCCCATCAGACGAGTGCCCGCTATCCAGAAGACGTCTCCGAATTTGAAGCGGTAGGGTTGACTCCGTTTTGGCACAGTCAAGACGGACATCGGTTTGCTGCACCTGCGGTGGAGGAGTCCCCAGTACGAATCGGCTTGAAGGTGGCAGATGATTTGCGTTTGCCGAACCGATGTCGATTTGTGATTGGGGCCATTCAATGGGTTGATTTTGCTGCTCAATTGCAAGCGGGGGACGGGTTTCTTGATTTGGCGGCTGCCGAAACGATGGCCATTGGGGGGCTTGATGCTTACCACACCGTGCATCGCATTGCCCGTTTGAGTTATGCCAAGCCAGACCGCCCGTTGGCGTCGAGGTCGGACTTCCTTCAGGGCTGGGATTGACTTCAATTCCATGCTGAAACGCCCCGCTCTTCGCGTCATTTGGCTCAAGCGAGACCTGCGGCTTCGGGACCACGGCCCGATTGCTGAAGCCCTGCGGTTGGGGGGACCACATTTGCTGTTGTATTGTTTCGAGCCGGTCAACTTGGCCCATCCCACGACATCCGAGCGTCACATTGCGTTTGTGCAGCAGGGGCTTTCTGATATGGATGCCCAGCTGAGGGAGTGGTCTCGGTCCGGTTCTGTTCGCGAGGGGGCATCCACGGTCTCGGTTAGCGCTGATGCCGTTTCCGTCTTTCGTCACCTTCTCGAGAACTTCGAGGTTTTGGGGGTTCACAGTTACCGTGAATCTGGAATGCGACACACCTATGACCGTGACTTGGCCTTGGTGGACTTGTTTTCCGAAGCGGGTGTTCCTTGGCAGGAGCACCAGCGGGACGGTGTGCACCGTGGGAAGCGGGATCGGACAGGGTGGCGGGAGGATTGGTTCGCCCACATGTCTTCGCCGCAGGAACATCCAGATTGGGCGTTTTTCAAACCTGTTGAGCCATCCGCATTGAGGTGGCCTGAGGCGTGGTGTAAGCTGCCATCGCATAACCTATTGTCCGGGCGCTTTCAGCCGGGTGGAGAGCGCAAGGCCCACGCCTATTTGGAGACGTTCGTTACCGATCGCATTCGGCGCTATGCGCGGAGCATTTCCAAGCCGGAAGAGAGCCGAGAGGGGTGCAGTCGCCTCAGTGCCTATCTCGCTTGGGGCAACCTGAGCATTCGTCAAGTACACCAGCGGCAGGCGGCAGCATGCAGAAGGGGAGGCGATGGCCCGCCCGGACAGCGGCGCAATTTTTCTGCTTTTGACAGCCGGCTTCGGTGGCATTGTCATTTTATCCAAAAGTTTGAGATGGAAGACCGGATGGAGTTCGACAACGTGAACCGGGGGCACGATTTGCTGGACAAACCCATTGACGCCCAAAAGGTGGCGGCTTGGGCTGAGGGGAGAACGGGTTTTCCATTGGTGGATGCCTGCATGCGAAGCGTGATTGAAACAGGGTATTTGAATTTTCGGATGAGGGCCATGCTGGTGAGCTTTTTGACGCACCATTTGTGGCAGCCTTGGCAAGCGGGCGCTGAGCATCTCGCCAGGCAGTTTCTGGATTTCGAGCCGGGCATTCATTACCCTCAGTTTCAAATGCAGGCCGGTGTGACGGGAATCAACACCGTGCGTATTTACAATCCCGTAAAACAGGCTGAGGATCACGACCCAAAAGGGGATTTCATCCGGAAGTGGGTGCCGGAATTGGTGGGACTTGAAGCGCCGTCTGTCTTTGCCCCTTGGACCATGCCTCCGATTGAGGCGGAATTGGCTGGATTCCGTTTAGGCGAAACTTACCCGCTGCCCATCGTTTCCTTGGACCGCGCATCCCGTGCAGCTCGGGAAAAGCTGTGGGCGCACCGAAAGCACCCCGAGGTGCGGGAGGAAGGATTGAGAATCCTCCAGCGCCATGTGGTGGCCGGTTCACGGCCCATGGATTGAAATGCGGTTCGGGTTTCCGAAATTGCCGGCGCGATGAAAGAAGAACGTCCCGTGTTGCTCAATGCCGATGGCCGCACGTTGCTCTACCACGAGGTGGTGGATGAGGCCGGGGCAGATTCGCCGTGGTTGGTTTTTGTGCATGGAGCGGGCGGGAGCATCAGGACGTGGAAGTATCAGATTGACGCGTTCCGGCCACATTACCGGTTGCTCCTCATCGATTTGCGCGACCATGGGTTCAGCAAGGACATTTTGCCAGAGTTTCCCGAATACGATTTCGACATCGTGTCCGCAGACATCTTGGCTGTTGTCGACCATCTCGGCATCGAGCGCGCGCATTTCGTGTCACTCAGCATCGGTAGCGTCATTCTTCAAAAGATTGACATCGAGCGCCCCGAACTCATTGACCGAATGGTGATGGCCGGGGCGATTTTTGACGGGTCCCGATTGATGCATTGGTTCGTGCACAGCGGAAAATTGCTCAACTATATCTTGCCTTACCGGGCGATATACTGGATTTTCAGTTTCATCGTTTTGCCGCGGCGGAACCACAGGATGAGCCGCTGGATATTTCGTCGTCAGAGCCTTCGGTTGACACCGCGCGAGTATTTAAAGTGGGTGGAGCTCTATAAGCCTTTCTTCCACCTCATTAAGCAATACGTGGAGCGCAAGGTGGACAAGCGGGGCCTAGTCGTCATGGGGTCGCAGGATCACATCTTCTTCAGTGCTGCAGAGAAGTTCGCACGTGCCCAAAAGAACATGCGACTCGCGGTCATTGAGAATTGCGGACATGTTTGCAGCATCGAGGCGCCTGAGCTCTTCAATGAACTCGTCTTGAAGTTTCTATCGAATCAGGACGTCCCCGCAAGGGTCATCGCCAACCCGATTCCGTCCAGTTGGGCAGAGCTCAAGGCGCTGAAGGGCTGACCCTGGGTGCTGGCGGTTTTAGCCGGTGATGTCGGCGGTTTTGTACACTGCTGACTTGGCGATGATGTCGTGAAGGGCTTGGCGCTTTTCGCTCAGTGCTGCGAAACAGCCAAAGAAAAACACGAGGCTGGCAAGGCTCGAGACAACGGGCAAAATCAAATTGAGGATGGTGCCGCTGTTCTTGAGTGCCCAGCGCAAGAGATAAAGAGAGACATCCCCTGCGGTCCCGTCCGCTTTGGCCACTTTCATGCCCATCACGCGCTTGCCAGGGGAAGCCCCCGTGAGGGCCTCGACGAGTGTGTAGACCAACCCCAACATCGAGCAGACGATGATGGATCCAATCATTCCAGTGGACACCCCGATGAGTGCCATTGCCTCTGCTTCTTCACCTCCCATCAATGAATCCAAGCCCAGTCCAGCGGCAATTCCGGCCCCTGCTCCAAACAACAAGATGGGGGTGCACAGAAGTATTGTAAAAACGAAGTCGAGGAGGGTGGCACCCAAGCGGGGGCCAAAACCGATGCGGTTAGAAAACATGGCGTTGTGATTTGCTGTGTCAAAGTAGCCCAAAGTCGGTGAACCGGGAGGGTGTTTCCGTGTTGTTTTCAAGTGCATCATAAACCTCACTTGCCATCGAAGGACTGTGTCCAGTGCGGACGTCCGTTTGATTGGAGGAAGAAATGGGCGCGGTGTTGGGAAGAGGTGAAGTACTGCAGTGAGCGATGTCGCCGCAGTGCAAAAACGAAAAAAGCATGAAGACGCTGCGGTTGATTCTTGGCGACCAATTGAATGCTGCGCATCCTTGGTTTGAAACCGTGACGGATGATGTGGTTTACCTCATGGCGGAGATGCGCCAAGAGACGGATTATGCCCCACACCACATCCAGAAGGTGTTGGCTTTTTTCGCAGCCATGCGGGCGTTTTCCGAGGAGCGAAGAGGAGAGGGACATCACTTCGTTTACCTCGCTTTGGACGATGCGGAGAACACCCAAGGGCTGGAGGCCAATATCCGTAAGGTGATGGCGGAAAATGACTGCCAAAAGTTTGAATATCAGTTGCCTGATGAGTTTCGTCTCGATGATCAGTTGAGGGCAATTGCCGCAGAGTTTGGTGAGAACGCGAGCGCTGTGGACACGCATCATTTTTTGACGGGACGCGGAGACCTTGCCGAACAGTTTAAAGGGAAGAAGACGTACCTCATGGAGTCTTTCTACCGGAAAATGAGGAAGGCGCACCATGTGCTGATGCAGGACGGATTGAAGGGGCCAGAGCCGGCAGGGGGCAAGTGGAATTACGATGCGTCCAACCGGAAGAAATTACCCAAGGGGCATCGTCCTGTCGAGCCATTGGAGTTTGACCGCGACCTCACGGAGCTCGAGGCGATGCTGCACGCATGTGGCGTCAAGACCATTGGAACGGTCGACGCTGCTCATTTCCTGTGGCCTGTCACCAGGGCGGAGGGGCTTCAGATGCTGGATTACTTCGTGGAGTCCTGTCTGCCCCGGTTTGGTGATTTTCAGGACGCCATGCATCCCGAATTCTGGTCGATGTACCACGCCCGGATTTCGTTTTGCATGAACGCCAAACTCATTTCTCCGATGGAGGTCATTCGTGCGGTGGAGGACAGGTGGCGGGAGGACCCCGATCACGCGGGCATCACGCAGGTGGAGGGGTTCATTCGGCAGGTGCTGGGATGGCGAGAGTACATGAGGGGGGTCTATTGGGCCCACATGCCCGAGTACGCAACGCTGAATTTTTTCGAGGCCGAGAACCCCCTTCCATCGTGGTTTTGGACGGGAAAAACCAAGATGGCTTGCATGCGCCATGCCATTGGACAGAGTCTGCGATACGGATATGCGCACCACATCCAGCGCTTGATGGTGACCGGCAATTTTGCCCTGCTTGCGGGCATCCATCCGGATGAGGTGGACCAATGGTACCTCGGGATTTACCTCGATGCCATTGAGTGGGTGGAAATCACCAACACGCGCGGCATGAGCCAATTCGCGGACGGTGGAATAGTGGGGACCAAGCCCTACGCGGCTTCGGCCAACTATATGAAGAAAATGGGCCCTTACTGCAGTACGTGCAGTTACGACTCCGCGGACAAGACGGGCGACAATGCATGTCCTTTGAACAGCCTGTATTGGCACTTTCATGTGCGGAACCGATCCAAGTTGGAGCGCAACCCAAGAATTGGCATGGCTTATCGCACTTGGGACAAGATGGCGCCTGACAAACAGGAGGCCATGCTCACGCGGGGAAATGCCGTCTTGGCCAACCTCGAAAACCTCTGACGATGCGGAGTATCATTTGGTTTAGGAACGACCTGAGGGTCACGGACAATGCGACATTGAATGCAGCGGTCAAGGCTTCGACTGAGGTCATCCCTGTGTTTATTCTGGATCCGGCTCAATGGGCGGAGGACCGCTGGGGTCAGGTCAAGACAGGGCCATTCAGGTCGCGCTTTTTATTGGAGTCCTTGGCCGACTTGAAGGCCGATCTTGAGGACTTGGGAGGCGCCTTGCTCTTTCGCCGCGGAGAACCGGCCGAGATTTTGAAGTCACTGGCAGAGGTGCATGGAGTGCAGTCTGTTTTCGCGACGGCGGAGCACACGAGCGAGGAGCTGCAGCGAGAGGCTGAGGTGGCCGAGGTGCTGGATCTTCGGTTGCATGAACAGCTGACCCTGTACCACCCGGATGACCTGCCGTTTGAGCTTCATCAACTCCCGGATGTTTTTACCCGTTTCCGTGGGAAGATGGAGAAGCGCAGTGAGGTGCGGGACCCGTTGTCTGAACCAGAATCCATGACGGTACCCAGCGGTTTGGTGAGTGATGCCTTGCCCGCGTTGGCGGATCTCGGCGTTGAGACCAAGGTGGCCGATGTCCGCGGCGTGTTGCCATTCAAGGGGGGGGGCAACAGCCGCTTGGGAGCGCTTGGACCACTACTTCTGGGACACCAAGAAACTGCGCGTCTACAAGAAAACCCGCAACGGCCTGCTCGGTGCGGATTACAGCTCCAAATTCTCACCGTGGCTGGCCTTGGGCTGCATATCTCCCCGGGAAATCCACGCGCAGGTCCGCGCATTTGAGAAGGAGGTGGAGAAAAATGAAGACACGTACTGGTTGATTTTCGAGTTGATTTGGCGCGATTACTTCCGCTACGTGGCCATGCGTTACGGCAATCGAATCTTTCACAAGAGGGGCATCAAGGAGGCGTCGCCGAAGTGGAGACAGGACCGCCGTGTTTTTGAGGCGTGGTGTGAAGGCCGGACCCAATGTGATTTCGTCAATGCTAACATGCGGGAGCTCGCTGCGACGGGCTTCATGTCCAATCGGGGTCGGCAAAACGTGGCCAGTTACCTGGTGCACGACCTCGGTGTCGATTGGCGGTTGGGGGCCAGTTGGTTTGAGCACTTGCTTCTCGACCACGACCCGGCCAGTAACTATGGGAATTGGATATATGTAGCAGGTGTGGGCAACGACCCTCGCCCCAACCGGAAATTCAACACCGCGGGACAGGCCGAACGCTATGATGCGGACGGGAAGTACCGCCGACACTGGAGCCATGCGACTTTGGAACTTGACCTACAATGACCCGAAGCGTTGGGCTGAGGTCCATGCTATTTCGGGCAAGCCATTGGGCTTTTGGGCGTCGCTGAAGGCGGGGGGGACAGGCTCTCCCCGCGCCGAACTGGTCGGGGGTTCAGGAGAATTGCCCGAGCTCATTGGCGCAGAATCCGCCAGAACGGTTTGCAATTTTGAGCGCACCGCCGAGGGTGCCATTCTCTATTTCCGCAGCCGCCTCGAGGTCTACGGAGCGCCTTTTCGCAAGGGCGAAATCAGTGGTATCACCCGCATGCCCGAAGGTGCGGGTGAACGCATCACGATATGGTGCGGCTGGATGGCTTCTGATGGTGAAGCCCACTCGGGCAGCATCGAACTTCAATGTTCCAAGGTCCACGCAGAACGGATGGAAGCATGGATTCGACTGTGGCTCATGGATTGAGTATTGGATTGGCGGTTGGGCTTAGCCCTTCCAGTTGGCCATGCACACTTGGCCGTCGATTTGGAGGCGTCGGATGGCGTCCAGTTCGCGAATGACGGCGTCGAGGTCGCGTCCAATCGGCTTGAAGTGGTATGCTTGGTGCATGATCACGCCCTCCTTGTCGAGGATGAAGAGGCCGCGGTTGCAGAGCAGATTGGAGGTGGCGGTGAGGCGGCCGTATTCGTCGTAGTCGAAATGGCCGTCAAGGGTGCCGAAACGGTCTGACACCATTCGGTTGGTGTCTGAGATCAGTGGAAAAGACACCCCTTCAGCGCCCCCCTCGGACTTCGGCGTTTTGAGGTACTGCGTGTGTGTGGCGGGTGCATCGGTACTGCATCCGACCACAGCGGCTTCTCGGGCTGTGAAATCAGCGAGACGACTCTGAAATGCCTGGACTTCAGAGCCGCAGACGGAGGAGAAGTCTTCTGGATAGAAGAACAGAATCACATATTGACCGAGGTAGCGGTCGAGTGAAAATTCGCGATCCACTTTTCCGTTGACCAGAGCAGTTGTGGTGAAATCGGGAGCGGGGTTTCCGAGGAGGGGCATGGTGCGAAGTTGGGGATGAATGTGGATTGGGCGCACAGAGACTCACCAAAAGTTCACACGGCTGGGGCTGATGCTGTGGAGGGCAGGGATATCTTCGTGATGATGGCAGGAAGTCGGATCCAGGCAAAAGGGCGTCAGAAGAAGGTGATGACTGCAGAAAACGCGTTCTTCAACCGCGAAATCAGCTGGTTGGCTTTCAATGAGCGGGTCTTGCAGGAGGCCGAGGATGAGAAAATGCCGCTGATCGAGCGGATGCGCTTTCTGGGCATCTTTTCCAACAACTTGGACGAGTTCTTTCGGGTGCGTGTGGCGGCTTTGCAACGGATGGCCTTGCTCGGAAAGCGCACGGCGACCACCCTTGGGTTTGGTGTCGACGATACGCTGAGCAGCATTCGCAAGCGGGTGATCGAATTGCAGGAGCGGTTCAACATTGCCTTCTCGGAAGTAGAGCAAAAGCTCGGCGAAGAGGGCATTGCGCTTGTGAGCGAGGACGAGCTTGACCCGGATCAGTTGCAATTCGTCCAGAATTACTTTGATGAACGGGTGCGTTCTCAGCTGGTTCCGATTCTCATCTCTGATGTCGGTGTTCCAGAGCTGAAGGACGGCGCGATTTATCATGCCATTGTTTTTGCGGGTGATGTCGCAAAGCGGGCGCGGTTTGCTTTGTTAGAGCTGCCTGACCATTTGGACAGATTCCTGGTCCTTCCAGAAAAAGAAGGCCGTCAGGGCATTGTTTTTCTCGATGATGTCGTGCGGGTGGGACTGCCTCGGCTGTTTGCCAATTTTCAGGCCAAGTCCGTCAGCGCTTATGCGATCAAAGTCACGCGGGATGCAGAGATTGACATGGATGATGATTTGTCCAAGTCATTGCTCGAAAAGATGAAAAAGGGCATCGCTCGACGGAAGCAAGGAGAATATGTTCGGTTTCTCTACGATGCGACAATGCCGGATGACCTTCGGAAGTTTTTGATCAAGAAGCTCCGGGTCGTGGATGAAGCGAGCATCATCTCGGGCGGCCGATACCACAATCGAAAGGACCTGATTGATTTTCCGGAGCTCGGGTCTGCAGACCTTGTGCATCGCAAAATGCGTCCCCTTGCGCATCGGCACCTGAAAGGCCGCCCAAGTATGTTTGAGCAGATTGCGAAGCGCGATATTCTGCTTCATTATCCTTACCATGATTTCACCCAACTGACCGACTTTCTGCGAGAGGCGGCCATCGACCCAAAGGTCACGGCCATCCGGGTCAATCTGTATCGCGTGGCGAAGAATTCCCACGTCATCAATGCGCTCATGAGTGCAGCCTTGAACGGGAAGGATGTTCAGGTGGTCATCGAACTTCAGGCCAGATTTGATGAGCGAAACAACATCAAGGTCACCCAGGCCCTTAAAGAAGCAGGCATCCAGGTCATTTTTGGTGTGGCTGGCCTCAAAACGCATTCAAAGTTGATCCTGGTCACCCGAAAGGAGGGCAGGGGCGAACGCAAGTATGCGCACATTGGGACAGGCAATTTCAACGAGGCTTCAGCGCGGGTGTTTAGCGATTTGTCGCTCTTGACTGCGGACCGCCGGATTGCGGGAGAAGTGGATCGGTTGTTTCAGTTTTTTGAACACAACTATCAGCGCGGCGTTTACCGTCATCTGATTGTCTCTCCCTACAGCACGCGTCGGCGGTTTTCTCAGATGATCGACCGGGAGATTTCTGTGGCGAAGGCTGGCAGAAAGGGATGGATGGTGTTGAAGTGCAACAACCTCACGGACGCGGGTATGATTCGCAAGCTGTATGAGGCGAGTCAGGCCGGGGTGAATGTCACCCTCATCGTTCGGGGTGCCTGCGCCCTGCGTGCCGGAGTGAAGGGGCTGAGCGATAACATTCATGCCTACAGCATTGTGGGGCGTTTTCTCGAGCACGCCCGTGTCATTGCATTTGGGGCGGGAGGAAACCCTGAATTCTACATTTCCAGTGCGGATTGGATGACGCGAAACCTCGACCGCCGGATTGAGGTGAGTGTTCCGATTTACAGCGAGCAAATTCAGGCGGAAATCTCGGCAATGCTTGAGTTTCAGCTCAAGGACAATGTCAAGCGGAGGACCTTGGACAAGAAGCAGCGAAACCGCTACGTTCGGCGCGCCGACGGTGACCCCATTGTGGAGGCACAAAAGGGGGTATACGCGTTTTATGAGCGTCAGATTGCAGACATGAAGAAGAGGTGATGAGGTACGGAGCAATCGACATTGGGTCTAATGCGGTCCGACTGATGGTGAAGGAGATTCGAGTGGACGGAGACAGGTTGCGCTCAGACAAAGTGGCCTACACCCGTGTGCCGATTCGGCTGGGAGAGGATGTGTTTGAATTCGGTCGGATTCGTTCTGAAAAGCAACAAGCGTTGACCCATGCCATTCAGGCATTTCGGCTTCTGATGCAGTCGATGGGCGTGGTCGGCTTCCGTGCGTGTGCGACCAGCGCAATGCGCGAGGCAGAGAATGGGAAAGCGGTGGCGGCGCACATCGAGAACACCACAGGTGTGGCCATTGAGATCATCGGGGGCCGTGAGGAGGCAGACCTCATTTTCTCCAACTTTTCCATTGCTACTTTGGAGCAGAACCAAGACTATTTGTATGTCGATGTGGGAGGGGGATCGACAGAATTGACACTCATTCGCCATGGGGAGAGGGTTGAAGCCAAGAGTTTTCGAATTGGTTCAGTTCGTCTGCTCAAGGACAAAGTGAGCCCTCAGGTGCGAGAGGACATGCGCCAATGGTGCAGGGGTCTGCAGGAGCAGCATGCCTTGTCGTCGCCGGTTTTCATAGGGAGTGGGGGCAACATTAACCGGTTGTACAAATTGGCGGGTGGTGTTGGGAAGGCGCCCATCCTCAAGGAGGACTTGAAGGCAGTGTGTGCAAAGTTGAAGGCGGCGACATACCAAGAGAAGCTGGACCGATTCGGTTTGAAGCCGGACCGCGCCGACGTGATTGTGCCTGCGTGTCAGATTTACTTGGAAGCCATGGACTTGTTTGATGCACGCTCCATTGTGGTTCCCAAAGTGGGGTTAGGAGATGGCATGATTCTGCAGTTGCACAAGGCGCAACTTCCGGGTTGATCAAACGGTCACGGCCGATTGGGCCAACGTGTGAATTCTAAGCAGCTCAGACTCCAGCAGCTGGGCGTGGCCTGCAGGCAATTCTTCTCTTTTTCTCTCTGCTTCTAGGGCTGCAGCAAATGCCGAAGGGGACCATTCGTCCCGCATGGGTTTCACTTGGGCTCCCTCTAGATTCCAGTCGGCGGACCAGGCTGCCATCCATTCCAAATAGTGCACCTGTCGTTTTACCAAGCATTCTCCCAGCCGACTGAGACAGGTGGGGTCCAGGGTGGCTGCCATCGCGGTTCGCAATCGCCCAACGTTGTCCGCATGGATTCTGACCACTGCGTCTGCAGTTCCTTCCAAAGGCGCTGTGTCTGGCACGGTTCCATCGAGGCAGGGAAGCTCGACCCCGAGGATTTCACCTATTTCCGATGCGGTGAGGAGTCGGTCAACTTTTGCTCGAAAGACACGAGGAACAACAGTTTGGCGAAACAAAAAGTCCCGAATGGAGAAGACGTGCGCTTCGAAAGCGTCATGCACTTCTTCGGGAGTCGGAGCGTCCGGCAATTGAAGGACAAGCAAGGCTGTCTGGCGGTCCATGCGGCCAAGTTAGGCAAGCGAATTCCAGAATGGAGGGTCGCTTTGCAAGTGCAATTCACCTTCTTTCGTTTGTGGGTGACAGCTTGCCCTTGCACCCAGCGCTGTCCGCGGCTTAATTTTAGGCATGCAACAACGCATCCAAGCTGCCATGTGGATTTCTCTTAGCCTCTCTTTGATTCTTGTCGCCTGTAATTCTGACAACGCTGCTCAATCTCGGAATGCCATTCCGACGTTAGACCCTGCAGCTGCTTTGACCGAACAGGTTAGAAATGATGCCGCGGCTTCAGCCGCATCTCCTGCATCGGAAGCCGAACAGCAGGTTTCCGGAGGCGGTCGCGAAAACCCCGATTTTTTGAACGGCATTGACGATCAAAATCGGGGAGATAAGGTGGGCAAGGTGGCTTTTAGCGGGAGCATCCCCAACCGAAATGGAATGCTGTACCTCTTTGAGACGGAGGGTCGCAACATTGCAGTGATAGATTCGGCCAGAATCGACAATGGACGTTTCGATTTTGGGCGTATCGAGGTGGGCCGGGGTTTCTACGGCTTGGGATATGAGACCGGGAAGAAGACCGCGGACGTGGTCCTGAATCCGGATGAGGACGTGTTGAACATTGATTTCCAGAATTCAAGGCTCGTCGGGGGACAGACGGACAGCCGCGAAAACCGGGCTTGGTTTTCCTATCGCGGCGCTGAGGCTGCGAATTCAAACCAAATTCGGCAACTCTACAAGCAACGCCGTGGCAATGAGGCTGCCATAGATGCCCAAGTAGAAGCGAAGCAGAAAGAGTTGGCACGGACCCAACACAATTTTATTCGCGACAATCCGGGAACGTACATGGCCAAGTTCTTGACATGGAAGCAGCCTCGTTTTATTGGTGACAAGGGGACCTTTCTCAGTGATTTGGACATGAGCGACAACAGCTTGATTCGGTCGATGGCATTGCCGGATCGGATACAGTCGATGATGCGGACATTCTCTGAGGGTAAAGATGCAGGCTTCCTCAGCTGTATTGATCTGGTCAAAGCGTCATGTGAGGAAAATCCAGTCATTTTGGAGTTTGCCCTCTACAATATGCTGGATGGCTTTTACAACACTGGAAAGGAGACCATTTGCCAATACATCCTCGACAACTACATTTTCGATGAGGATTGTGGTGCGAATTTGTCGGATGTCATCCGCCAGCGCGCTCAAGGCATCATCAATCTTCGGGTGGGCAATACACCGCCCAACTTCAGGATACCGGATCCTTCAGGTAAGGTGGTTGACTTGTCCGAGGTGGTGGCATCCCACGAGTATACCTTGGTGATGTTCTGGGCGAGTTGGTGTCACAAATGCGAGCAGGAAATCCCCAACCTTGTGCCGATGTACGCTGAAATGAACCCCCGGGGTTTTGGCATGGTGGGGATTTCGGTAGACCAGCAGAAGTCTGCTTGGACCAAGGCCATTGCGGACAACCAGATTCCTTGGTCCAATGTGAGCCAACTTAAGGGCTGGGATGCGCCAATCACCGACGACTATAAGATCACGCAGACGCCAACGTATTTCCTCTTGGACAAGGAGGGCAAGATTGTGTTGAAGCCCGAGCGCTGGTTTGAGGTTCAGCGCTTCTTGCAGGCCCGCATCTGATTTATCGGGCTTGTCGGCGCAGTGCGTCGTAGAGTTCGGCGTGAAGTGCAGCGGACTGCGAGGCTGAACACGCGGCCGCGTTTTCGAATCCCTTTTCAATTAAGGACGCCTTGGTCGTCTCGCTTTCGAGTACGGCGAGAACGGCTTTTCGGATGGACTCTGGGTCTTCTGGGTCTGCGAGGAGGGCGCCTGAGCCACTTGTTTCTTTCATGGGGGACCTGTCGCTGGTGATAACAGGCACGCCTATGGTTTGTGCTTCGATGATGGGCATGCCATAGCCTTCCAATGTGGAACAGAACAACAGGAGTTCTGACTGCTCATATTCAGCTTGGATTTCGTCTTCACTCAATTTGGATGCAGTGCTGTAATCAATACCGTGGCTTTGTAAGATGTCATGCTGACCCTGTGAAGGTTCTCCAATAATGCGGAGGTGAACATCGAGTCCGGACAGGGCTTCAGCATGACCCGACAGGTTCTTGTTTTCGGCCAGTCCGATATGAAGGATCCGAGGTTTCGGGTGATTGGGTTGGGTGCCTCTCCTCCGGAATGTGGGGGAGATGACACTTGGAATCACGGTGATTTTGTCCAGTGGGTAGCCGCTTCGGCGGTGAATGTCCTCCTTGGTTCGGTGGGAAACGGCGATGAGATGATCGCATGAACGCAGGGGAAGGGTCAGCCAGAAAAGCCGCTTTAGCATGCGCCTGATGCGACCTCCTTCATCGAGCATGCCCAAATCGTGGATGGTCAATACGACGGGCGTGTGACTGAGTCCAATTGCGGCGAAGTGGATGTCTCCTGTGATGTGAATCAGAGGAAATGTGAGGGCCCGAATCTCCCGCCAGATGGCCACGCGCTGGAGGATGCCGGCAGTAAAGCGGCTCGCCGTGTGCATGTGGGGCCGGGTGCGGTTCTCCGGCCAAGCATTTTGCATGGTGCGATAGGAGGTCTCGATGCTGAAGTTCCCCAGGCTTCGGGGTTTTCGCATGATCCATACGACGCGGCTGGGGTCGTCTTGGGACATCGTATCAAATTTAAGGAGAGTGTCCCGACGTTGGGCTTAGGATCAGGCGTGGCGTAGGGACTCGATGGGGTCCAATTGAGCGGCACGGCGTGCCGGATAATATCCGCTTCCAAGGCTGACAGCACCGCTGAGGCAGAGCGCCACAATGACCCAGCCCCATGGCAGTGCGAAGGGGGCGCTGAGTTGATTGGCGACCAGATTGCCCACCCCGATGCCCAGTAAGACGCCGACGATCCCACCAATCATGCCGATGATGACAACCTCCACCAGAAACTGCATTTGGATGTTGGTTGACGAGGCGCCAAGGGCCTTACGAAGTCCAATTTCTCTGGTTCTTTCCGTCACGGTGACCAGCATGATGTTGGTCAATCCGATTGAGGACCCCAACAGCGTGATTAGACCGAGAAACAGCGCAGCGTATGTGACACTGCTCAGGCCTTGGTTGAACTGGTCGATGAGGGCGTCGGAGCGGGTCAATCGAAAGCTGTCTTCTGAGCCGGGCAAATCCCCTCGGATGGCCCGCATCTCACCGATGATTTGTTCCGATAGGGTTCCAATTTGTTTTGGATCGGGAGATTTGATTTGAATGCTGTATGAGGTGCGACGACCGCTGAATCGGGCGCGAATCTCCCCGACGGGGAGGATGGCCTGGTTGTCTTGGGACATGCCGAATGAAGCACCTTGCTCAGCCAGCACGCCAACCACGCGGTATTGGCGGTTTCGGATGCGGATGTTCTGGTCTATCGGATTTTCAGCTGGAGAGAAAAGTTTGTCTACTGCTGCTTGGCCAAGGATGACCAAGGGGGCGTTGCGTCTGACCTCTTCCGCCGTGAAGTTCCTTCCTGCACGCAGATCATATTCACTCATGGGAAGGAAGCCTTCGTCGCCACCAACCACCAGTACATTGGGGTCCGTCTCTTCACCGGACCGGGCCAACCGGCCCATCATGGTGCCCCTTGCCGATACGGATGTGGGGGCCACATTTTTCAGGGCGGACTTCAGGGCCATTGCCTGTTGGAAAGTCAAGGGGTCTGATTGGCCCAATCGGCGTCCTTTGAACGAGCCTTGGTCGGTCCTTTGGCTAATTTGAATCGTCCCTGCACCCAAGCCGACAAATTGGTCAATCAAGCTGGACTGCAGGGCTTCTGTGGCAGTGATCATGGACATCAGTGCCATGATTCCCGTGCCGATGATGGTGACCGTCAGAAGGGTGCGAAGCCATTGTGCTCGAATGGAGCGCAAGGCAATCTTGACCTGTTCGAAGAAGACGGACGATGTCATGCTTCAAAACTACATGCACCTATCTTCGTCACTGCAACGCAGTTTTCATCATCACATTCTTTCGGAATACATGAAGTCTTCTCTTTTCCTTTCTTGCCTCGCTTTGGCACTGAGTCTGGGCGTTCAAGCGCAGGATGGCACAGGTGTCGTCAAGTCCAATCCCTTGGGTTGGTTTGCCGGCCAGTATCAATTTGGCTATGAGCATTTCCTGTCTGATCGCGCCTCTGTTCAACTTGTGCCGGGTGGCATTTTTGGTTCTATTTCTCTCACCGCTGGTGATTCGTTGGGTGGCTTGACCTCGGTCACGGCCACGCGCTCGGGTTTCATCGTGATACCTGAATTCCGCTACTATTTGGGAGATGAGGCGCCTCGGGGCCTGTACATTGCCCCCTTTGGTCGTTACAGAAGTGTGAAGACCCAAGTGGACAGTGATGAAGCGAGCAGCCAGACCCGATCTGCAGTGGGTGGAGGCTTTGTTTTGGGATACCAGTATAAGCTTGCCAATGGGTTGACTTTCGACCTTTTTCTTGGTCCCCAATTCAAGAGCACCTCGACCACAAGTGAGGGCAACTATGACGATTACGGTTTTGCGCTTGAAGACGAGAGCGACACTGGAATTCGTTTTGGATTGAACATGGGTTTCGGCTTTTGATGAAAGTGAAGAAGCATCCGGGCTTTTTCCTGCTGCTTGTGATTGCAGGTTTGTTTGCTTTTCCCGCGGAATCCGGTGCCCAGGAAGAAGGGCGTTCATGGTGGGTCAAGGTCAATCCGTTTGGGCTTTTTGCGGGTCAATTTCAGGTGTCGTACGAGCAGGCTGTCTCCAATCGAATTTCACTTCAGATGACAGGGGCTGTGGTCAGGGCCAATTTGGAACTGAACACCAATGACCTTGAGGACCTCCTCAGCATCAACACCTCTCTCAATGCGGTGGATTGGATTGGTTTTTTGGCCATGCCGGAGGCTCGGGTGTATGTGTCACCAGAGGTAGGCAAAGGCTTCTATCTGGGGGCTTTTGCGCGGTTGCGTTGTATCGAAAGGACCATGACGACGAATTTCATCGGCATTCAGCGCCGAAGTGCACTGGGTTTGGGAGCTGTCATTGGCGGACAGTTCAAGATTAGCAACCATGTTAGAGGGGACCTTTTTCTGGGGCCTCAAGTCAAATCGACCACCACGACTTTGGGGACCCCTGACGATCCCACTCCCCAATTTGTGTTTGGGAAAGAGGAGTGGTTACCTGGCATCCGTTTTGGAATGAACATCGGCTGGACGCCTTGAGCTTGAAGTCCGGGACTTTGTCAGGAGAGTCCCTTCAAGTGGCTGGCGAGGAGCTCGTTCTTCTTCCCAATGGTGCAGTATTCTGGCCTTCTCGGTCCGCACTATGGCTGAGTGACCTTCACTTGGGCAAGGCGGCTCATTTCAGAAAACACGGGGTGCCCATAGGTTCAGAACCTACGCTGGCGACCTTGCATCGTCTTCGGGTTTGTATCCAGCGTTTGAGGCCTGGGAGGGTTTGGCTTCTCGGAGACCTCTTTCACAGTGACATCAATAGGGAATGGGAGCCGTTTGCTGGCCTGTGCGAAGAATTCGCGAATAAGGAGTGGGTTCTTGTACGCGGCAATCACGATGGGATTCCAGATGTCCTTTTGCGGGAATCCAATATCGCGCAGTTGGATCGGTTGGATTCACCGCCTTTCACCTTTACGCATGACCCCGTTGATTTAAAAGCAGATTTTGGGCATCACGTGTGTGGCCATGTTCACCCTGGTGTCCGGTTGGAGGGGACGGGGCGACAGCGGCTCCGCGTTCGGTGTTTCCATCTCTCAGAGAGACAATTTGTGCTTCCCGCCTTTGGGGATTTTACCGGCATGCACGTGATTCAACCTGCTGACAATGACCGCGTGTTTGCCATTACTGGCGAGGCGGTCATTGAAGTTTAGGTTGTCCTTGGATTTGGCTTATTGGACCCCACCTTTGGGCAGAAGTTGCCCAGTGTTTCATTGACTCATTGGGTCAGGATCATGTCGATGTCGTCTATGAAGACGTGTCCTTTTTCCGCGGTGGATATCGTTATGTATTGAATCGAAGACAGACCTGGAGGGTCTTTTTTATGCAGTTTCCAATCAAATTCAGAGAGAGGTATACTGCAAAATTCCCAGTGTCCGAACCATTGATTGGCAAAGAAATTCCCTGATAGGGACACTTCGGAGCTGTACCCGAAGTGATCCACGATGCCTATGGTTATGGGTAAATCTCCGCTGGGTCCAGGGTTTACCCCAATATTTTTCAGGTGAAACTCTATTTTGGAATCGGTCAAATTCGAAGGTGGAGAAACCGGACACCACCCATTCCAAGTAAAACCGATCATGTTGTCATCGGTGGATGGCGAGGACGTTGAAAACGGCTTTGGGATGAAGTTCCATTCCAGTTCAAGCGTATTCGACTTGTTGCGGCCTCGTTTGGCGGACACTTTCATGATTCTGCGGTCACCGAAGTCCCCCAATCCCCATACGTGATCGAATTGGTCTTCGAAAACATTGAACTTTCCCTTTGGACAAGGGGATGGGTCAGCTTTCCTCGCACGTCTGTTGGCTTTTCTAGAGGGTAGGCTTGGGCCAATTGTCATTTCGTCAATCAGCACTTCACCGAAGTCTTCCAGGGTCAATTGGAGTCCCGCGATGCGCTTGAAATCTGTGGACTTGCTCCCGCGGCGAAAATGTTCAATGGGAACATTCACAGTTTGCCAAAGTGTGTCGAGGTCTGGATTTAGGAGGTGGTACTGATTCAGATGGATTGAAGCCACATGACCATCTTCATCTATCCAGCCAAGGACCAGGACAGGGGTCGATTGACTCAAGCGTTTTTTGCGAATGCTGAACTGAAGCGCGCAGTTATCTAGAACACTGAGGTCTTGGATTCCACCGTGTTTCCAATTCAGCTCCATTGATGGTGCAGGCCCATTCCCATCCCACCAAATCAGATCAACTCCGTGATTGCAGGTCAGGGTGTCCAAAAAGACATGGTGTCTTGGGAATCTGCCAAAGCGTGGATCCCTTTCTTCCATGTGTGCCAGCAATTCGAGAGAATCGCGCTGTCCCTCAGAAATCGAAGGTGCAGAACGTTGCATCACCCGCGATTTGGAGCACGAGGTAGCTGACAAAGCCAACAACATCAAAGGCCAAAAAAGGCGAGATTGAAATGCAGACATTTCGGTGAGCGTTAAGCACCAAATTTAATCGCAGGGGATGTTGTCTGGATGATTGAAGTTAGGCGATGACTTGTCGGTGCATTCGTCTATGTCATCACATATTCCATCGACGTCATAATCATAAACCCCGCAAGTGCAACACAGCGGATAACCAATGAGAATCAGGTGCGAGACAGCAGGCTGTCCGAATGTCGTCCCTCCAGGAGCGGCGGCGACACCGGGGCACCCCTCTGCATTGTAAACCATTGCCCTGAACAATCCAGGATGAACCATAATGGGGTCGTCGTTCAGATCTATGGTCATGCTTTCGGTCATGCCTGCTGCTTCCAAAACAAGCTGGACTGCATCGAATGCACTTGGTGGAACAAATGGAATACTGCCTCGATCTAAATCAAGTGTTACAATGCCGTCCTCGCTTGTGGGTGAGGAGGGGAGCACGGTCAATTCAATGCCATTGAAGGTTGGCGCTGTATCGCAGTCGCCTCGGCACACTTCGTTGCTCGGGCTGTCGTAATTGTTTGCATTGAGGTCTGAGCACAAATCAGATGAATTACAAATACCATCTCCATCATCGTCAATACCGTCTTCTTCTGGATTGAAGGTGCCACTGAGACAGTCATCGCATCCGTCGAGGTCTGTATCAATGCACACGAATGGGTCGTTGTCATCTGAATCTAGCTCGGCACATATTCCATCACCATCGACGTCGGGTGTGCATGCAATTCCATCGCAATCAAAGCCCATTTCAGGGTAGGTACAGGTCTCGTCGTCTTCCGTTGCCCATGGTGCGTAATTGCATGCGATGGGGTCTGTACAGCCAAGCAAATCGTCACAAGTGAACAGCTCAAAATAGAAGTCATGGCCTGTTGCTTCGTCGTCGGTGTTACTAAAACTGCCGCCCGGTTCATATGAATCGAAGTTGCTTTTTAGGAGGTTGGTGCTGTTGCCCAAGATCAAAAGCCCATATTCCGAGCCTGCATTGAGCAAAATTGGA
>CACAUH010000006.1 GCA_902535565.1 uncultured Bacteroidota bacterium
TTGTGGACGATATGAAAGGAAAAGCTCAGTTTTCCTCTCCAAGTTCATCCAAGACCTTCTGCACCTCATTTTCGGTACTTCGGAGGCGCTCACCACAGTATGAAATGAGATGTGCTGCGCGCTTGACCTTTTCCGCGAGATCGTCCACACCAATTTCATCCTGTTGCAAGGCAGCAAGAATTGCTTTCAACTCTTCGAATGCAGCGGTGTAATCCTTCGGGTCTGTCATGTTTTGTCCGCTTTTCCTTTTTGAGCAGGGCTCACTTCCTTGACTTCAGAGATGAAGGTACCGCTTTCCACTTCGGTCTCCACCTCCATCCCCGGCATCAACATGCTCACATCTCGGATTGACTTTCCTTCAATTCGAGTGATAGAAAAACCCCGCTTCAAGGTGGCTCCTGGTCCAAGCAAGGCGAGTGTAGATTTCATCACCGCCATTCGCTCCTCCTGTTGCTTCAACTGTCGCACAGCCTCTCTTTGAATCCTTGACTCCACCTCCTCAAGTGCGTTTTTCCATTGCTTCGGCAACTGAGCCACACCCGTCATCCATTCCGCTTGAATTCGGACCAATGCCTCCTGAGAAATCGACATCGAAGTCCGCGTTCTTCGGACAATGGCATTGGCCCCATTGTGGAGCTCCCCACGCTCCCGTCTTAGGTACGAAAGGGGCCGTTCAACAAGGAGGGACTGCATGCCTTGAAGCCAACCAGACTGCTCTGACAACTGGGCTCGACATTCTGAAGCCACAGCCCTCCCCTCGCGTCCCACGGAAGATTCAAAACTCGCCATACGATCGACCAACCAATCCGCCACCGCCGTAGGAGTCTTGCAATGGGAATGCGCCACAAAATCCACAAGGGTTGAATCTGTCTCGTGTCCAATCCCAGTGATCACAGGAACATCCATGGCAGCAATTGCCCGACACAAGGTGAGGTCGTTGAAGATGTCAAGGTCGAGTTTGGCTCCACCTCCCCGGAGCAGTACCACTGCATCCACTGGGGTCCGCATCGCTGCCCGACCCGCGCGATGCAAGGCCTGCACCAACGCGCCTGCTGCTTTTGCGCCCTGCACTGGCGCATCCAGACAACCCAGGTCAAAAGCGTAACCATATGGATTGTTCCATAGGTGGGCGAGGAAATCCGTATGTCCCGCTGTGCCTCCGGAGCCAATCAGCACAATCCGCTGAGGAACTTCCATCAAGGTCAACCTGCCATTCCTGCCGATGGCCCCCTCCTTTTTCAGCGCATCGAACGTTTCCTTTCGCCTTCTTTCCATCTCGCCCAAAAGGGCGTCGAGGTCAATGCTTTGGATGTTCAAGGAAAATCCATAAACAGCATGAAAGGCCATGTGCGCAGCAAAAACAATTTCCCGACCGGGCTTGAGAACCTCATCAAATTCTCCCCCCAGATCTTGCCGAATTGAAGCCAGTCTCCCCCCCCCAAATGGTGCCCCGGAATTGAGCCAAACGGGTCCCCCCATCCTCTTCGACGAGGTCCAAGTAGCAGTGCTTTCCAGAAAAACTGCATTGGCTGATTTCAGCCCTTACCCAAAAGAGCCGGCCTCCTGTTCGCTCGTCCAACATCTTGCCAACGGCACGGGCAATTCCACTCAGGGGAAACACCGTTCGGTCCGCATCAGCGTCCCCTCGATTCGTGTTTTGAGTTGATGACGTCACAGGCAGCAACATACCCAAAAAAGCGGGGAGGTGAACGCCGTTGCGAACACCTCCCTCTAATAGAAAACCAAAACCATGCTTGCTGATGTTTTGGGGCCAATTCGAAACGCTTCTGCTTCTTTCGCCCCTGTCAGACACTGTAAATGTGAGGGCCGAAGCCCCCCAAAAAAGCGACCTCCGTCAGCGAACAAGATGACATCGGTCACGTCCGCGTCAAACCAGAAAAAAGCAGAAGGCCGCCCCAGATGGGGCGGCCTTCCAATATCAGTGATCGACTACAATCTGATCATTCGCTCACGAGGAGCTTCTTGACGAGGACGTAGTCATTGCTTGACATGCGAATCTGGTACATGCCGCTGGACAATGTCGTGGCGTCGATGTCCAACATGTACTGCACGTCTTCACTTGCATTGCCATCAAACAGCTCTCCAACATAGCCTCCACCCATGGTATAGAGGTCAATGCGCAAGCGCATATTGCTCGACACAACGAAACCAAGTGTAGAGATATCGTTGGTTGGGTTTGGCTGCAGACCCGTGATGCGAATTGGATCCTTCAAGCTGCTCGCACCCGACGTGATGTCAATCGGAGTGTGTCCACTAACCGTGCTGTTGGCACTGTTTCCGAACTCACCCGTACCCATGTCTGAGTAGCTGAATCCGTTGCTGTTTCCGCAGTCGTCCACAACCGTATAGTCGTAGTCAATCTGCCAACCGAGGCAGCAATCCAGATCGAAGAAGATGTCGCCGCTAGAGGCCATTGCGCCTTGGCTTGCCCCGTCGAGAACGTACTCTCCAGTCCAGAAGAACCATGCACTGGCACCGTAGCTCTCATTCTTGTTGTTGGCACCCTCACCAACTTGGAGACCATAGTACTCATTCAGAGGCTGGTGGCTCAAGCTGAACTCAGAACCAGCATAGCGACCAGTACCACTCATCGTACCGCTGGACATCGTGTAGTATATCCACTCGGTCCAGATTTCAAGACCTGGGAAGATCTCAGCACAGTCCTTCTTGTAGTTGTGCATGCCCGGCAGAGCAAGCCACTCGTTCCAATCGTGTCCACCGTCGTAGATAGCATCGAAGATGAATCCTGCGTCTCCTGCAGCATTTTGGGTCTCGAGGACAATGTGCATTGTGCTGTCCTGGAGAATTTCAACGATGCTGCTTCCACCGCTCACGATGGTGTAAGACTCATCACCACCGAAGTTGAAGAGGCGGATGGCCTCCGGATTACGGTCGTCACAGGTCTCACCATTTGCAATGGCTTCGACTGTGCTTGGCATGCAGTAGTTGGCAATATCACCATTCGGCACATAACCAGATTCCACAGAGGTCATCGTCAAGGCCACTTCACTGTCGCAATTCTCGATGTATTCAGGAGCACATGGGGCTGGAATCTCCGTGAAGTCGAAGATGTCATTGACCCCGTTGCCATTGTCATCAGCACAGGTGTACTCAACAGTCTCACCATTCTCAATGTCACACGTGTTCGTGAACTGTGGTGGAATGGTATCGAGAACAACAATGTACTGGTAAGCGTGAGCCGTGTCTTCGTTTCCACAATCATCGCTTACTGTGGAAGTCCACAAGCGAGAGACCACATAGCTGCCCTCGATGGTGGCATCGTCACCCTCACAACCATCACCAATGGTTGCAGTGAAGAGCTGTGCGCTTCCTCCGTCGCCCTGAGGGAATACCTGAGCGAAGATCTGACCGTTGATGGCACCGTCCGTAGTGAGCTGTGCCACGAGGACGCGGCGGTCTGCTCCAGCATAGGCGTTGGCATCTCCAGCAAGAGCGAACCAAGCACCTCCGAACTGACCGTTCAGGACGACGTCGCCACCAGACTCGAAGTTGGTCGTCCAGTCCGCACCGGCCACATTGATGTTGGCTTCACCCGCAAGCACATCAGGAGACTGGCTGAGACCAATGGTCACATAGCTATCGTACTCCAACTCGGGGAATTGACCGAAGATGAATGGGTTGAGTCCATTCGGTACATGCCCACCAAGATTGTGCTGGAAGAAGCTTGTGCTCGTCCGAATTTGAGTGCTGAATGAACCCTCACCACTGATAGAGCTCAGGAAGTCGCCTTCCTGCGGAAGCACAGCGTAGACGCGGTACGTGCTCATGCCAGCAAGCTCACCTTCGCTGTGTTCAGCCACAGTCTCTACCTCCACAGTCAATTCACCGAAGAGAGAGGCGAAGGATGCAGCGTTGTCCTCGTAGGTAACAACAGCAGTCACGTCGCTGTCACAATTGTCAGTGGTCTCTGGAGCAGGAGATGCAGCAGGAGCCAAGTCCACAGCGCAGTCAAGATCGAGATACAACGTGTCTGTCGGGAGGTTCGGGAAAATTTGCGTTGGCGCAATCTCATCGTTGACCGTAATCAACTGATCACAGGTCACACTGTGGCTGTTGCCGCAGTCGTCAGTAGCAGTAGACGTGAACGTCCGCGTGAAGCTGTATGAGCCGTCCAACTGATCGTCATCTCCATCACATGAGTAGGTAGGTGCACCATCCTCGTATGTGATTTCAATGTCAACGTCCTCGTCACAGTTGTCTGTGCCTGATCCGGAAGCCATGCCAAGCGCATCCGTGCTGAGGTCAGCCTCGCAGTTGGCATCCAAGCTCACCGTAGCATCAGCCGGGCACTCGATACTGGCAACTGGATCGATGTTGTCCTCAACAACGATGGTCTGCTCGCACGTTGTGCTGGAGCTGTTGCCACAGTCATCCTCGGCAGTGGCGGTCCACGTCCGAATCAACTCATAGCCGCCGTTTCCGCAGGTGTAACTGGGCTCACCATCTGCATAGCTGTATGAAATGGTCACGTCAGTGTCGCAGTTGTCCGTTGCAGTAGCGAAGGCACTTCCCGTGATGGATGGGTCAAGGTCTGCTTCGCAGTTCTCATCGTGCTGAACCGTCGCCGTTGCTGGGCAGGTCAAATCGATGACCGGCGCTTCAATATCAAACGTGTTGATGGTCTGTGTGCAAGACTCGATTGTTGTGTTTCCGTTGCAATCGATGGCTGTCACCACAAATGTCCGCGTGAAGTTGTAGCTGCCCTCAGGATTGTCATCCACACCAACCAAGCTGCAGTCGAATTCAATCACATCACTGTATGTGTAGCTCACATCGAGGTTCTCATCACAGTTGTCGAGTGCAGTCCACTGAACTTCACCCAAAGCCTCGATGCTCGTGTCCACGTCTGAGAAGCAGACGTTCACCAAGTTGGCTCCAACTGGGCAATCCAGATCGAGGCTTGGCGCTGAATCATCAATTGCAGTGATGATTTGGTCACATTGATCAGAGCTGCTGTTGCCACACTGGTCTGTTACCGTTGAAGTCCAAGTTCTGGTAAACGTGAACGTTCCAGTCTCCTCACCGCAAGCGTAGTCACGAGGACCGTCTGCGTATGTGATCTCGAGCGCTGGATCTGTATCACAGTCATCAGAGTACTCGGCAGTAGCGAATCCGAGCGCTTCAGGACTCAGGTCTACATCACAGTTCTCATCGAGATACACCGTCGTCGTCAAGCCGCCTCCGGATACAACAGTAAACACGAGAGATACAGCTCCACCATCAGAGAAATCAAGTGAACCCTCAGCTCCTCCGGAAATGACCAAGGCATTTTCACCGGATACAGAAGCCCAAGACCAGCCATCACCATAGCTGTCTGAAAGTGTAATGGTGTATTCACCAGGGCTCAATGTCAGGACATCATCAGTACTGGCTGATCCGGGCAGAGATCCAGCTGGGTAGTTCACCACTTCTGCACCTTCGCTGTCAGTGATGATGACACTGCCTTCTGAAGAAGCGTACTGGTCTGTGGTATAGGTGAACGTCACCTCAACGGGAGTGCCGTCACCTCCAGGAATTCCAGGACATGTGATGCTAATCTCAGGAGCAAGGGTATCCGCAGTTGGGACGTACTGAATGGCTTCAGCCGACATGTTGCCACAATCGTCGTAAGCAACCCAGTGGCGTACCCAAGTACCTGGGCAAGAACCGGACGTCAGGTAAGAATTGGCCACTTCCATGGTCAACTCGCTGTCGCAATTGTCCGTTGCACTCACTGGCATGAACGTCACATCGTTCGGATCACCCATCTCAGAGCAAGCAATCGCTGCTGGGTAGAGCTCCGCAGTGTCATCAGACATGACAGGAGACTCGGTGTCCGTGAACGTGATGGTTTGAACACAGGTTTGGACCGTCTCATTTCCACAGTTGTCCACGGCGGTCACCGTAAACGTGCGTGTAACAGTGTAGCTACCTTCAGGAGCGCTGTCACCGTCAACACAGTCTGCAACAACGTGGTCGCTGTATGTGTAGCTCACTTCTGGAGCGCCATCACAGTTGTCACTGACACTCCATGTGGGCTCACCATTTCTATCCGTTGACACTTGATCAAGCGCAGCAGAAGAAACTTCAAACTCCAAAGTAGCACTGTTTCCAGTGGGGAAATCCAGTGAGCCAGAAGCTGCACCAGAGAGGACCAACGCACCTGCACCACCTGCAGCATTCCAGCCCCATCCGTCACCATAGCTGTCTTCCAGCGTAATGGAGTATTGGCCAGGAGCAAGGGTCAGATCATGGATTGACTGTGTGTAGTTCGCGAAACCACCGAAGGTCTCCACTACGTTGCCTTCACTGTCAAACAGAGAGGCAGAACCCTCAGATGCATATCCGTCAGCATTGAAGGTCAAAGTCACAAGAACTCCAGCCACTTCTTCCTCTTCTTCCTCCTCTTCGGCACCTGGAGCTTCCACAGTGAATGCAAGAGACGCTTCATTTCCGTCACCGAAGGCAAGGGTACCCTCAGCTGCACCAGACAAGACAACACCTCCAGTGGTCCATCCATCTCCATAGGTGTCAAACAATGTGATTGTGTAATCTCCTGGTTCGAGGACCAAGGATTCATTCAGAAGACCTCCGGTGAAGTAACCAATCCCATAGTTGGCGATTTCATTGCCATCAGCATCTGAAATAATCGCTGAACTTTCGCTGCCTGTCCAGCTGTCCAAGTAGTAAGTGAAGACAACAGGGTTGGCCTCTTCTTCCTCCTCTTCATCAGCAGGAGCTGAGGCAGTGCCCAAGAAGCACTCATTCTCATAAGTCAAGTCGGCTGGGCACGCAATGGTCAACTCAGGACCTTGTGTGTCCACCACAGTGATGGTCTGGGTCTGCGTGTGGCTGTTGCCTGCGCAGTCCGTTGTCGTCCAGCTGCGCTCTAACGTGTACGTGTCCTCACAAGGACCGTCCGTGCGAACCTCACCGTCGTATGCGATGCTTGGTCCACCGTCACAGTTGTCGCTGGCAGCCAAGTTGACCAACGCTTCAACACCAGGAACCATGTCACACTCAACGTCGACAACGTCAGCTGGGAAGGAGGTGAACTCCGGAGCCGTCGAGTCATCGATGGTGATGTCCTGAATGTGCTGGTTCAAGTTTTCGTCACAGTCATAGACGCTGTATGTACGGCGGATGACATACTCCTGATCACAAGCTGAGGTCAGAATCACATCAGAATAGGTCACCGTGATGTCAGCATCACAGTTGTCCATCGCCTCAGCGTGGAGGCCATCACCAGGCGTGTACTCTGGCACAGCGTATCCATCAACATCACCAGTCAATGATGCATCGCTGCACTCCAAGGTCAAGTCAGCAGGAGCAAACGTGAACTCAGGTGCCGTTAAGTCGGACGTCACCACAATCTGTTGGATTGAGGTGCTGTTTCCGCACATGTCATAAGCCGTGTAATCAATAATATAGTCATCCGTACAAGCGCTAGAAAGCGGAGTGCACTGAACGTCCACATAGTTCATCTCACAGTTATCCGTGGCAGTGGCCAAACCAATGCTGTTCAAGTAGCTGTAGTCGCAAGCGCCGTCAATCCAGAGGTTGCACTCAATGGTGTCAACTGGCGCATAACTGAAGCTAGGCGCAATCAAGTCTTGGATGTCGATGCGCTGATCAGCACTGCTGGCATCAGAGTTACCACAGCTATCCGTGGCCATCACAGACCATGTACGGATGATGCTGTAGCATCCTGCACTGGTGCTGTCGACAATGGCATCGCTGTAGCTCATACCAGTGTCAGCGAGGTCACAGTTGTCACTGTAACTCGGCATGCCCTCGCCTGTGTTGCTTGGGTCGAGATCGACGTAGCAAAGTCCATTCACGTTCAACGTGATGTCCGCAGGAGCAGTCACAGAGGCGACAGGGTCGGTGTTGTCCTCAATGGTGATGACCTGGGTGTGATAGGTTTGGTTGCCGAAGCAGTCCGTAGCCACCCAAGTTCGGTTCAACGTCCGGCAGCTGCTGGCTGTGTATTGGGTCGTGGTTTCACCCACCAACTCCACGCACACGAAGACATCGTCCCCATCAGCGAAACCAGCTGTGTTCGGATCAAAGCCAGCGGCACACCCGTACTCGCTGTCATCGCAGTTGTCAGAGAAGAGGACCACCTCAGCGCTGGCAGGGTTGTCAAGCAACCACTGGTCGCTTTCTGCGCAATCCAAGGTGATGTCCACTCCACCGGACACGTATGTAGGAGCGGTGTTGTCATCGCGGGTAACGGACTGAACATTCAACTGAGCAATGTTGCAGATCTCGTCGAATGCAACGTAATGGAACTCCACAAACTCACCGTCCTGGCAATCGGTAGGCTGACCCACTGTTGGGTCAAGGGTGGCGATAATGTCACCAGCTTGGCCAAAGGCAGCCTCACCAGCAATCGCTCCACTCCAGTTGAACCAACCTGAGAATCCATTGTCATCGCAATTGTGGTTGTTGGCACCATCACCCAACTGGTAACCGAAGTACTGGCTGGCTGGCTGGTGGTTGAAGCGGAGCAACGTTCCAAACTGCCAGTCTCCACGACCAGTAGCGAAGCTCATATCGTCATTCAGGACATACATGGTCCAATCGTCTGTGTTCACGGAGCAACCGTAGTCATTCTTGAAACCACCGGCCCAAGCTCCACCACTGGTGCGGCCCTGGAAGTAGAAGTGAATGTCCAGACCGCGGCTGGCATCGTCCATGTCGACAACGGCACCCTCGAGGATGGCCGTGCCATTCTCGTATTGTGTCAGGGTGACACCTCCAGCGGAGAGGTCCTCCACGAAGTACACAGCCTGACCCATGTCGCCATCAATGTCATAGAACTGAAGCAAAGCATCCGTTCCGTTATTGAAGGTCTCATCGTCTCCAGCAGTCAGAACATTCCAAGTCTGGCTCGATCCACCCCCGGTCTCAATTTGGTTCCGTCCATCAAAGCGGAACTTGTCGCTGTGCACAGCATCCAACTCCAACTCTGAGCAGGCATAGGCCGTGGCAGCAGCTGCTGTGGCCGCGAGCAAATCGCTCTCACACTCGACAGTGTAATCGGCGATGGCTCCATCCATGTCCAAACCGGCACAACCGAGACAAGGGTCAGCGCTATCCAGAGGGATAACACTTCCGATGGAGTACAGGTAGCTGTTGCTTCCGAAAAGGAAACCGCCATCGATGATTGCAAAGGCATCACCGTCCTCATTCATGAGGCTCATGCTCGCAGCGGAGTATGTGAAGTCCTCACCCAAGCTGTTGGTATAAGAAGCTCCATCCTCCATTGGACCGCAAATCCCAGGGAAGAAGTGGCCTTCCATCAACTCGGCGAGAATTTCAGCGGGAAGTGTGTTCAGGTTGTATCCAGCAGCATCCCACGCAGCGTCAACTGGGAGGAAGACTGAACCACAAGTGGCTCCGGAAGGACCGTCCAAAGTAGAACCGAGAAGGGCAGCTGAGCTATCAATGGCAGCGCCCGCGGCAATCGCCACCTCAATGGCACCACCTTCTGATGTCAAGGCCTCTTCCTCATTGCAGAGTTCATCACCGTCCAAGTCGTTCAAGCAATCATCATTGCAGTCCACATAATCCACACCATAGAGGTCGATTGGGTACTGGCAAGATCCATCTTCAGTGTTGGCCTGGTCGAAATAGTTGCAAGCCTCGGCATCCGTACAACCACTGATGATACAAGAGTTGTCATCAACGTCCGCACCAGCATAATAGTTGTCCGCAATGGGGTTCGTGCAACCCGTGCAGCTTCCGTCATCATCTGTGGCACAAGCGTCGTAGTTGTTCGCGCCGGCATCAGTACAACCAGAAATCTCTGACTCGTCACAAATACCGTCTCCGTCCGAATCGTTCAAGCAATCACAGTCACAGTCCAGCAAATCTGCAGGGGTCGTGTTGCAAGGGTTTTCGATGGCCGAGCACAGTCCGGGGTTCACATCGTCATATGGGAAGACACACAGGCTATTGTCTGTGTCAACCGTGGGGTCAGCATTGTAGTTGCACGCTTCTGGATTGGTACAAGCATCAGTTTCATCCTCGTTGCAAATGCCGTCATCGTCTGCGTCGTTCAAGCATCCACCATCACAGTCCACATAATCAAGTCCGTAGATATCGACGGGATAAGTACAAGAACCGTCATCATCCGTGGCATCCGCATCGTAATCACAAGCGGAAGCATCTGTACAACCACCAATCTCATCTTCATCACACACGCCGTCACCGTCGGCATCGTTGTAGCAATTGCCATCACAGTCAAGGTTGGTAATGCCGTTGTTTACGTCGACAGCATATTCACAGAGGCTGTTGTCCGTGTCTGAATAATCTCCTGCATTACAGGCAGTGGGGTCCGTACAACCTTCGGTTTCATCAGCGTTGCACACGCCATCACCGTCGTCATCATTGGGATTGACGGTACCGTCAGGGTTGCATGTCTCACAAGCGCCATCAGCAAAGGCACAAGAGCCATCATTTATCGTAGCAGCCGCATCGTAATTACAAGCCGCAGCGGAAGTACATCCAGCACATGTGGTGTATTCACAAGAACCATCATCATCAGTTGCAGAAGCATCGTAGTTACACGCTCCACTGTCTTGACAACCACCAATCTCATTCTCGTCACAGACCTCATCACCATCAGCGTCATTCAGGCAAGCTCCGTCACAATCAACAATATTAGAGGGGTATCCGTCAGGGTAGTTACAAGAACCATCGTCATCCGTTGCGGCACCGCTGTAGTTACAGGCCTCGGAATCAGTACATCCGTCAATCTCATCCTCGTCACAAATTTCGTCCCCATCTGCATCGTTAAGGCAATTGCCCGCACAATCAAGGTTTGCCGCAGGAGGGTAGGTACAAGATCCATCATCGTCCGTTGCATCGGCATCGTAATTACAGGCTAACTCTTCCGTACAACCTCCAACTTCATCTTCATCACAGACCTCGTCCCCGTCTGCGTCGTTCAGGCAGTTGCCGTCACAATCGAGGTTGGTGGCCTCTGGGTAAGTACATGAACCATCGTCCTCTGAAGCGTTTTCATCGTAGTTGCAAGCCGTACCATCAGTACAACCAGGCGTTGGCGCATTCGCTCCGAAATAGAACGTGTCGCGGAATTCGTTTCCACCGTCACCGTTGATGAAGACCTGAGCGTAAAGCTGACCGCTTAATTCACCATCTGTGGTGAACTGGCCGACCAACACTTTAAGGTCATCTCCAGCAAAACCGTTGGCGTCGCCGTTCAAGGCGTACCAAGCACCACCGATTCCATCATCAATGGCGATGTTGCCCCCCAAAGGATCAAAATTGGTCAGCCATGGGTTGGAATCAGACCCTACTGTACTGATCGCAGCCTCTCCCAAGGCAGCGTTTGGCGTGCTCTCCAATCCAATGGTCACCCAGCTGTCAAAACCCAACGCAGGAAAGAGTCCGAGCAAAAATCCTTGGATTCCACCTCCAGTGCTCGATCCGGTGGCCACGTCGTGCCAGAAGCTCGTCGTGGTATTCACGTAGGTCGGGTTGGTAGAATCTCCAGAAATGGAGGACACGAAGTCGTCTGCATTGTTGGTTACAATGTAGAGACGGTACGTGCTGTATCCAGTGAGATCAACAGCACCTGCAGCACCCGCCGTTATGCCGATATTGTCATTAACTACTTCCACCTCCACACCGTAGCCCTCAGGAGCAGGTGCAGAGTTCACAGCAATTTGCTGCACTTGGGAAAAGGAGGAGGCCACAAACAAGAAGAGGGCCGTGAAAAGAGATGTGAGACGCATCACAAGAGATTTGGTTCCTTTGGTTTAGTCCTGTCATAAAACAGGTCGGTCCAAGTTCCACAATCTTGCCCTTGTGACAATAGGCCTTTAGGGCCCTTCGTCGAATTATACATAGGATTGACAGCACTCAGAAAGAAATGCGGGGAATTGACTGCCAACCAAAGCTTGAGGAAAATCGACGTAAGACGATTAAAAAATGACGAAAACGTGTAATTCACTACTACCCCTGGCAATGTGACATCTACAAATTCATGGCCATTTTCTCACTTTCAACGCCTTTAATCAATCCGGCCAATCTTTAAGAAATGGGGATAAACTCAGCCAATCTACACATCAAAAAAAATCGGTAAAACACTTTAAAACAAGGACTTAAGTAAAAAAATCGCGGATCGAACCGTCCGAAACTCCCCCTTGTTCAGTCCCGACCGATAAACACAGCCATTCCGAGGGAAAACATCAAAAAAGGGCCAACCCTATGGTCGACCCTTCCCTGTTTTTGGTTGCGGTGGCAGGACTCGAACCTGCGACCTTCGGGTTATGAGCCCGACGAGCTACCAACTGCTCCACACCGCGTTACATTTCCCCTTGATTGGGGAAGGCGAAGATAGTGCTGGACTCTTTCTTTGCAAGTCAAAATATGCCCCGTGCCGACAACGAATGACACCCTCCCACACCGCTCAGGTTTCGTGAACATTATCGGGTCACCCAATGTCGGCAAATCCACACTGATGAACCGCCTCGTTGGCGAACGACTCAGCATCATCAACGCAAAGGCACAGACAACGCGTCACCGCATCATGGGCATTGTCAGTGGAGAGCACTGGCAAATTGTCTATTCCGATACCCCTGGTGTTCTCGATCCCGCGTACAAACTCCAAGAAGGCATGATGAAGTTCGTCCGCACAGCACTTCGCGATGCTGATGTCCTGCTCATCGTGACCACACCGGAAGAACAAACGTTGGCGCACCCAGAGACCTTAGAAAAGGTTCAGCGAATGGACATTCCTGTCCTTCTGCTCATCAATAAAATTGACCTCAGTGACCAAGCGGCAGTGGCAGAGCGAATTGCCCATTGGCAAACCCTCATTCCCCGCGCCGAAATCCAACCAATCAGCGCACTCCACGGCTTCAACATCGAGCACCTCCTCGACCGAATTATCTCACTCCTTCCCGAGTCACCTGCATTTTTCCCCAAAGACGAAATGACCGACAAGCCCATGCGCTTCTTCGTTTCAGAAATCGTGCGGGAAAAAATCCTCACCCATTGCAAGCAGGAGGTTCCCTACAGCAGTGAAGTCACGGTAGAGGGCTTCAAGGAGGACAAGACCAAAGACGGCCGTCCCCTGCGCCGCATCAACGCCACCATTCTCGTAGCGCGCGAATCACAAAAGGCCATTCTCATTGGCACAGGAGGACGAATGATCAAGCGACTTGCCACAGACGCCCGAAAGGACCTCGAAGACTTCCTCAAGGAAAAGGTCTTTCTAGAACTTCGGATCAAAGTCGACAAGGACTGGAGAAACGACGAAAGAAAACTCAAACAGTATGGCTACTTCGATGGCTGAACGCTGCAACAGATCACAAGTCGCCTTTCCCAACGCCAAGGTGAATCTGGGGCTTCAGGTTCGGGGCCAGCGGCCCGATGGCTTCCACAATTTGGACAGTCTGTTCCTTCCTGTTCCCTGGTATGACACACTCGAATTGATGAGCCCGGGCTCCGGAAAAGGGTGCCTGCTGCACCTACACGGCAATCCCATCGAAGGCAATCCAAGCGACAACCTCATCTACCGGGCCCATGCGCTTCTTTCCAAGCACCACGTCCTTCCCCCGGTAGACTTCCACCTCATTAAGGTTCTACCCTCAGGAGCGGGTTTGGGCGGTGGAAGCGCAGACGGTGCCTTCGCCCTCACCCTCCTCAACGCCCATTTTGAGCTCGGAATCTCCACAAAAGAGCTCGAATTCATCGCCGCAGACCTGGGTTCCGATTGCCCCTTCTTCATCCGCAATGTGCCTGCACGCGTCACTGGTCGAGGCGAACACATCACGCCCATCAATCTCGATCTAGCCGGATGGCACATCGTGCTCATTAACCCGGGCGTGCACATCAATACAGCCCAAGCGTTTGACTGGGTGGTCCCAAATGACGAACGCCCAGGACTCGACTCCTGGGCAGGAACCGGACCCACAGATTGGTCCGGTAAACTGACCAATGATTTCACTGGCCCCGTCTGCGAGCGGCATCCGGTGGTACATGAAACCATCCAATCCTTACTGAAAGCTGGAGCGGTCTACGCAGAAATGAGCGGAAGTGGTTCTACCGTTTTCGGATTCTTCAGGGACATGCCGCCAACACGGTGGACAGCACAACTGCCCCGAACCTGGCGCCACTGGACCGGTCAGTTCCCCACGTAATCTCCAACACAGGTTCTCCCGTTACTTCGGGGCCCTCCGGTACAACACGACACCAAGAATGCCGAACAGCACGTTGGGCGTCCAAGCCGCCACTGCGGGAAGCACACCGGCATGAATGGCCGAAACCGAGGTCAACTTGGCACTGAAAACGTATACAAAGCCAATAACGACACCGATGAGGATGTGAATTCCAGTACCCCCACGCTGGCGTCGACTGGCGACACTGACCCCAATCAGGGTCATGATATAAATCGCAAAGGCATTGGAGGTCCTGGTGTGCAACTCGAGCTGCAACAGCCTTTCTCCACCTGAACCCCTCGCCTTCTCTCTCTCAATTGCCGCTTTCAATTCCCGCCAATCCAAAGTAGACATCGCTTCATTGCGCTGACCGAAATCAGAAATGCGCATGTCCAGCGCCGTGTCCAGTACGGCCACCTTCTCGAAATGCTCCCCTTCTGCGTCCCACCAACGGCGGCGAAGGTTCGACACACGCCACGTCCCCTCTTCCTCAAGCCATCGGGCCTTGCTCGCCATCCATTTCTCCTCGAGACGGTCCCCATCCCATTGCTCCAAAACAAACCGATATCCAACTTGACGACCTACATTGACAGAACGCATGTAAACAATCGTGCCCGGTGAAATTTCTCGATACAGGTGCTGTTCTGCGATGTAAAACTCCTTGTGGACGAACTCCACCTCGAAATCGAGCTTGCGCTGGTTGGAAACGGGCAAAATAAAATGGGCAAACAGAAGACTGCCCAGCACGAGGAAGGTGGAAGCCACTAAATAAGGACGCATCAGTCGCTGAAAAGAAATGCCCCCGGCCAACACCGCAATGATCTCACTTCGCTGCGCCAATCGGCTCGTGAACAACAAAATGGTCAAGAAGACGATAAAGGCACTGAGCATGTTTCCCAGCGCCAGGCAAAAACTGATGTAATACTCGCCAAACACCCTGCCCCACGGCGCATTATTGTCGATGAGACGCTCCAAGTTTTCTGCCACATCAAAAACCACAGCCACAACGCAAAACAAGGCGACCATCAGAAAGAAGGTCGACAAGAAATTACGGATGATGTAGCGGTCAATGATGCGCATGTGGGCGGTCAGAGTCGTTGAGTCAAAACCGGAACCAACGCGTCCTTCCATGCCCGAAAGGTGCCATCTGCAATTCGTTCACGGGCCTCCCTCATCAGGTCCAAATAGAACACAAGATTGTGCACGGTCCCGATTTGAAGCGCCAAGATTTCACCCGCGCGAAACAAATGCCGGACATAGGCCTTGCTGTATCGACTGTCGACTTGAGCAGTTCCATGCGGATCCAAAGGAGAAAAATCGTCCTCCCATTTTCGGTTACGCATGTTCAGCGTGCCCTTCCGGGTAAACAGCATGCCGTTTCGCGCATTCCGAGTTGGCATCACACAATCAAACATATCTACACCCAAGGCGATGTTTTCGAGCAAGTTCGCCGGGGTCCCCACCCCCATCAAATAGCGCGGCTTGTCCTCGGGCAAGATTTCCGTGCACAGGTCAACACTTGCGTACATCTCCTCATGTGGCTCCCCAACGGACAGTCCACCGATTGCGTTGCCCGCAGCCCCGCGCTCAGCAATGGCATGGGCACTCGCTGTCCTCAAATCATCAAAGGTGGAACCCTGGACAATGGGGAAGAGCATCTGCTCATGTCCATACAATGGAGGAGTCTCCTTCATGTGTGCAATACAACGGTCCAACCAACGGTGGGTTAACTCCATAGATTGCCTTGCATACTGATAGTCGCATGGATACGGTGGACACTCATCAAAAGCCATGATGATGTCCGCCCCAATGACACGCTGAATTTCAACGGCGCGCTCAGGCGTGAACAGATGGGGACTTCCGTCAATGTGACTGCGAAACGTCACCCCCTCCTCTTTGATCTTGCGATTCTCTGCCAAGCTGTAGACCTGATAACCTCCCGAATCTGTCAAGATGGGACGATCCCAGCCCATAAACCCATGAAGGCCTCCTGCCTTTTTCAAGACGTCCAACCCTGGGCGCAAGTAGAGGTGGTAGGTGTTGCCGAGGATAATATCCGGGTTGATCGCCTCCGCCAAGACATCCTGGGGTACCGCCTTGACTGATCCCTGCGTTCCCACAGGCATGAAGGTGGGGGTGCGCAGGACACCATGGGCCGTCTTCAAGGTGCCCGATCGGGCCTTGGAATGGGGGTCTGTGGACTCGACAACGAAAGACATGGTGTGAACGTTCAATAAGGTGACGGCATGCAGCGCAGGTCAAAAGTAACTTGGGCGCATGTTGGGCACCCTTTACAATGTCATTACAGTCGCAGTGGGCTCTTCCATTGGATTGGTTCTGGGTCAACGCGTTCCGGACGGGATGAGGAAAGCGGTCTTTTCGGCCCTTGGTCTGTTCACCCTCTTCATGGGGTTGGACATGATGTTGGACATCACCCGTCCCATGGCAGCATTCATGGCCCTAGTTGCGGGCGCCATTGTCGGTCACCTTGTTGGTCTCGATGCGCGGGTGAAAAAGGCTGCAGACCGCCTCGGAAAAGGTGAGGGCGCTGCCTTGGTGCAATCAACCCTCCTTTTCTGTATCGGCGCAATGACCCTTGTGGGCTGCATGCAAGACGGCCTTCTCGGAGACCCCACAGTCCTCATGGCCAAAGGCACCATGGACCTATTCAGTTCAATCTTTCTCGCAGCAGCATTGGGAAGGGGCGTCCTGTGGTCCACGGGGAGCGTCCTCATCATTCAAGGCGGGCTCACGTTTGCCTTTGCCACCGCCGGGGCGGGCATTCCAGAACCCCTTGTAGGCGAACTCTCCGGCGTAGGGGGAATTCTGCTCTTGGCACTGGGGCTGGACTTGCTGGACATCCGAAAGTTTCCCCTTCTCGATCTGACTTGGTCCCTGCCCCTGCTCCCGCTGATCATCTCTGTTCTGGACGCACTCACCCTTCCCTTCTAAAGTCATGCCTGCCAACAAGTATGCCCTGCTCCGCTATCGCATCATCGACCGCTGCCTGACCAATCGAATGAGACCCCATCCCACAAAGGAAGACCTCCGGCGCGCCTGTGAAGAAGGACTTTACGGGAGCGAAGGTGAACGCATCAGCATCTCCACCATCGAAAAGGACCTGTGGGCAATGCGCAATGAGAACGACCTCGGCTACCACGCCCCCATCTCTTACAATGCGGAGCACAGGGGTTACGAATACGAGGATCCCGAATACAGCATTAGTGGGCTCAACCTCCAAGAACAAGACCTCCAAGCCCTGAGGTTTGCCACCCTGACCCTGCTCCAATTCCGGGACATGCCGGTATTTCAACAATACCAAAGTGCGATCGGACGGATTTTCGACCGCGTCCACGCAACAGCCCCAGGGCAGAGCATCGACCAGCACATTCAATTCGAGCAAGCACCAAAAACGCTGGGAACCGAGCATATCGCAACACTGATGTCAGCCATAGGCGAAAACAGAGTGGTGCGATTCAACTACCGCAAATTCGTCGCAAACGACCCCCTTGAAAGCGAACGCTGCATCGAACCCTATCTGCTCAAAGAATACCGAAACCGCTGGTACCTCATCGGAAAACCAGAAGGCGCGCAGAAGGTGAAAACCTTTGCACTGGATAGAATGGCAAAAGTGGTTCTGGACGACGCCCGATTCATGCGCGACGCCGACTTCGATGCCGATCGATACTTTAAAGACACAGTGGGCATCACCGCAGGGTCCAATGGTGTTCAAGAATTCCGTTGGGCCGCAGCCCCCCTGTTGTCCCATTACCTCGATAGCCAACCCATACACGCATCCCAACGGCGAATTGAAGTGCCACCACCCCATGCTGGATGGGCATGCTACGCGATCGATGTACACCCGACCTACGAACTGAATCAATGGATTCTCGGGTTTGGAGCCGATGCCCTTCCAATCGGTCCTGAAGAATGGGTCGAACAATTGCGAGAAACGCATCGAAAAGCATTGAAAAGGCTGGAATAACCAGACGACGTCTGATTTTTTTTTTTTTGCTCCGTAAATCCGTTACGGACCCGACGGGGAACGTTGCACTGTCAACGATTCCCCATGATCCACCCATCACCCCTCCCCTCTCTCGGAACGCTCATCTCCGTGGCTTACGCCGGCACGGACATGCCCGTCCACATCGTTTGCGAATCCCAAGCCGGAATCCTGACGTCTTGGAAACTCAACTACGCCGCGTTTAGCCGAATTCTTCGCGAAAGGGCCAATCGAAAGTGGACCATCCTTCTGCTCGAGGCCTTTCGACAGTGTCAAACCAGGGATACCGATGGTCTCCTCAAATGGAACCTGATCCAGGTCAGGTCAATTCTTGAATCCGGTTTGCCTCTCAACACCCACGCGTCCTCAAATGGCAACTCACCCCTTCAATACGCAGCGTAATGAAAGCCCTGGCCTCCAATCAAATCGAGACCCTTGAGGGTGCCCAAGCTTTCATTCAGAGCTTCAACTGTCCCGCTCAATTCAGTGCTTATGCCTGGCGTCAACTGCAAAAAACAGCACTCGCTGTTTGGCATGCTTACCTCCTTAAGCGTCCATATCGCGGTTCTCTTCATTTCTGCCGTCCCGAATTCTACTCCATGCTGCAACAACCGGATGGAACGCCAATCATTGCAAGAGGCAGCATTCGCGGCTACAAAGCAGCTTGACCGCAAAGCATCCTGTGGAAAAAAGTCCACGGATTCCACGTCAGCCGGGGCCTTCAGCCAATAACTTCGCTTTCGAGTGAAAATCAAACAGACTTTTTTCGAGTTTCGTCGATTATTTTTGTAAATTAGTAGGGCCAGAACGTGACTATGTCGAACCAAGGGTCAGACAACCTCCACATCCTCCAGCGGGAATTGCAGGCCGTCCTTCACAAGGACCACGGCCGAGGAGATCAGTACGGCACCCTACTCAGCTACATTGGTCCAGTCGACTCTGCAGGCATGGAAGGCCTTTTGGCTTTGGCCGAGAAGAGCGCAGCAGCTTCAGGAGGCAGGACCATGATGAAGAGAATTGGCAATGTCCTCATCGAGTGCCTACAAAACGTGATGCGGCACGGATTAATCGAGGAAGATGGGTTCACGCAACTTTACCTGACACTCGAATCCACCCCTTTGGGCTTCCAGGTTCAATGCGGGAACATGGTCGACACGGAGATGCGAAATCACCTCTCATCCCGCCTTGCCGAAATCAACGGCATGGAAGAAGACGCACTGCGGAAGACCTACATCGAAACCCTCTGCAACGGAGAACTCTCTGAGAAAGGAGGCGCTGGGTTGGGCCTGCTGAGCCTCGCTAAGAAAGCGAGCGGTCCAATAGACTACCGATTTGATTATCAGGACGATGGACGCGAGCTTTTCACGCTAATTGTCACAGTCTCTCAGGACTGATTCCCTTTACGTTTTTCTCTTCTTCTCCCTCGACGCGGGGAACAGAATGTTGTTGAGTATCAACCTGTATCCAGGAGAATTGGGATGGAGGTTCAAATCGGTGGGGGGGTCATTGACGAGGTGACGATAGTCCTCAGGGTCATGCCCACCATAATAGCTCCATTGGCCCTCCCCAAGTGTGCCATGCAGATACTTCACCGATCCAATGCCCCGACTTTCTCCCAATATGGTCGCATCCGGCCTCACGAACTTTTTTCGAAATGCCGTGGTCTGTCCCATAAATCCGTGAATCACGCGCTCGTGCGACTGCGTCAGCATGGTTGGAATCACATCCCATTTGGCTGAAAAATCGAACAGTGTAAAAAAGTCCTTGATCTCCTTGATTTTGCCATGGTCCTCTGTGGCATCGACGTCGCTGAACTCGTAGACCAAAGGGTCGCGCACCAAACGGTAATTCCAAAAGGCAAACCCCTCTTCAAAATCCAACTTTTGTTGAGCCAATGGATCCGCTGGGTCACCGTCAAACATCGGCTCACAGATGTCCGTCTCTTGGGCAGCAAGGGCAATGTCAAAACTGTCCGTCCCGGAGCACATGGTAAACAAGAAGCCGCCTCCCAATACAAAATTGCGCATCTCTACAGCCACCGCGCGCTTCATCTCGCTCACCTTAGAAAAACCCAATGACGCAGCGCTGGCCTCTTGTCTGGTCTGCTCCTCTTGATACCAAGCCGCATTGCGATAGGACCTGTAGAACTTGCCGTATTGTCCAGTAAAATCTTCGTGGTGAAGGTGGAGCCAATCATACTCCACAAGTTTGCCCTCCATGACCTCAGCATCGTACACCACATCATATGGAATTTCAGCGTAAGTCAAGACCAAGGTGACCGCATCGTCCCAAGGCAACTTGCTCTTTGGACTGTATACAGCTACCCTCGGCGCCACCTCAAGCTTGACGCGCTGCTGGTTGATTTCAGGGTCGGCGATTCCGCTGAGAATTTGCCGGGCTTGCACATCGGCGATGGTCTCAAAGTCAACACCCCTGATTGTGCATTCACTCGAAATAACAGGCGCAGCAGGGATTAGAAAACTGCCCCCCCGGTAATTCAAGAGCCACTCCACTTCCAAGCCTTGTTCCAACACCCAAAAGGCAACGCCATATGCCTTGAGGTGGTTCGCCTGCCCATCGTCCATGGGAATCAGAAGCCTGCTCGCCTGCATGGTGGAAGCCACCGTGAGCAACAACGACAAAAGAATCAACCCCCGGACTCGTTTTCGCAACATGGTTGAAAGATAACGTCGACATCCCGCTTAAAAAGAGGACCAAGACGCAACGAATCAGAACGGCGTGTCCTCGTCGGGTCCGTTCATCTTGGACCCAACCGTCATGGTCTTGGCACCACTGTCCGAAAAACCCGTATTGGGCGCCATCGCACCGCTCCTATCAAACGGGCTCTCCTCAAAGGCGTTGAAGTCTGAGAATTTGGCCAGGTGCTTGGTAAACCTCAGTTTCACAGTGTCGAGCCCACCATTCCTGTGCTTGGCCACAATCAACTCTCCCAAGCCCTCGGTATCCATGCCATCGGCGTCCTCAGTGATGCCGTAATACTCCGGACGGTAGATAAAGCTCACGATATCCGCGTCCTGCTCAATGGCACCAGACTCGCGGAGGTCAGACAAAATCGGACGCTTGTCTCCCCCCCGGGTCTCCACCGATCTCGATAACTGAGACAGTGCAATAACCGGGACATCGAGTTCCTTCGCAATGCTCTTAATCGACCGGCTGATGGTCGAGATTTCCTGCTCCCGATTGCCCTTTCCATTGTCACTGCCAGCGGTCATCAACTGCAGATAATCAATAATGACCATGTTGATGCCGTGCTTTTGCTTGAGACGCCGGCATTTGGCCCTCAACTCGAAGACACTCAAGGCAGGTGTATCATCAATGAACAACTGTGCCTTGGTCAGCTTGGCAATTCGGGTCTGAAGTTGCTGGTATTCGTAGTCCTGCAGGTCTCCCTTGCGAAACTTCTCAGCGCTCAATTCAGATTCAGCGGCAACCAAACGCTGGACCAACTGCGCCGAACTCATCTCGAGAGAGAATATGGCAACCGGAACACCGTGGTCTACCGCCATATTCCGCGCCATGGACAAGACAAAGGCGGTCTTTCCCATACCCGGTCGGGCAGCAAGAACAATCATGTCGGAATTCTGCCATCCCCCCGTCAGTGCATCCAGCGCCTTGAATCCTGTCGGCGTGCCACTAACTCCGTCTTCATTGAGCCTCGCCTGATCAATGCCGTCCATCACCTCTTGGATGACCGACTTCATGTCCTGATAGTCCTTGCGGATGTTCCCCTCGGCCACTTCGAACAACTGCTGTTCGGACCGATCGAGCAAATCAAAAACATCGGTCGTGTCTTCAAAAGCCGCCTCAATGGTCTGGCTTGAGATGCGAATGAGCTCGCGCTGAATGAACTTTTGGGCCACGATGCGCGCGTGGGATTCCACATTGGCCGTACTGGCCACCCTGTCTGTCAGACCCGCAACGTAGGCAGGACCTCCACAAAAACCCAGCTCTCCCTCCTTGCGCAAGCGCTCGGTCACCGTCAGAAGATCGATGGGCTCCGAGTCGCCAAACAAATCCTTTATGGCCTTAAAAATCGAACCGTGAGACTCCTTGTAGAAAGCCTCAGGCTCCAAAATGTCAACCACGGCATTGACAGCCGCCAACTCGAGCATGCACGCTCCCAAGACGGCCTCCTCCAATTCGACCGCTTGAGGTTGCTTCTTTCCAATACCCGCGAGACCAGGAGCAAGGGAAGGGGTCTTCTTCGCAGATTTCCGCTTGGTTTTCAGGGGTTTATCTTCAGCCACGGGTCAAAGGGAATGAGCATCCAAATTAGCAGTTCACAGCCCGGATAAAACTGTTCCATATCAACGGCGATTCCACACGCCTGTCCACAACGTACTTTTCTTCACGATGCGCCGGCCTCTTTTTTTGCCCTTTGTCTTGGCCCTTTTGTCTCTCGCGGGGTGTCAGACCGTCAAAGACCCTCCCTCTGTGCAATGGTTGATGCCGATTGGCACTCCCGTTTGGTCGACAGATTCAAATGTCCCTTTGCGCTTCACCTATACCGACCCGGCTCCTGAGCGGGGGCAACAAGAATTGGCAACCTGGCGGGTGGACATCGGACCAGCCAACGAAACCGGGTCAAACACCCCCATCGTATGGTGGAGTACAACTGGAGAAACACCAACCCATTTGGCAGCAGAAGGCCAAGATGTCATCGACACTGTCGATCTGACTTGGACCGTTCCCGACTTTGGCGGTGGGCTTCCCAATTCCACGGAATTGCAACTGACCGTCAACGTTTGGGACAGCGAAGGGTTCAGGGCTGCAGATTTCACAACAGCAGAGATTCAGCGCCCTCCGCTCGAATCCATTGGCATCGCCTATGTCACCGACAACGCGCCTGGAACCGTCTTGTGGATGCCCTCCTCCTCGCAAAAAGACGCATCAATCGTGACCACATCGACCGAATCAGTTCTGTCTGTCATGCACTTTGATGGCAAGGAACGCATCCTGGTGGGCCATCCCAACCATGTTGAGGCTTGGTCTACTCCAACAGCATCCCCAAGCGCGCTCACATGGTCCCGAACAGCGCCATTCGGCCCCCCAATCTGAAGGTCTCCGGTTCCTGAGACGGGCTGGCCATGGAGAATCCACATCTGCACTCATCGCTGTCGGCTGGGCGGACCGCATCGAGTGGATCAATGGCGATGGACATGTGCAGCAGTCTTGGCTTTTACTGGAGGAGGAAACCCTCATCGATGCTGCGGAAATCAATGGCAACATGTTCCTTCTGGCCCGCACCAATTCCGGGGAATTGCGAATGGTCCAATGCAATCTGGAAACATCTGCCCGAATGAACGCCATCACTTGGACACCAGAAGCGCCGGGTTCTTCGGGACCCAATGGACAAGCTTGGTTAATCCAGCTCCAAGGTGACCCCACAACAGTTGAAGCTGACGGTACAGCGCGACGCTGGTTCACAGAACCCAATGGGCAGAGCGGATTGAATACCCAGCCCATCCCCGGAAATGGAGGGGTTTCGAAGGCGGGCACATTCGAGCTCGGCGGAAGCTGGATCAGTCGGGAACAATGGCATTGGATTCCATCAAATGGTGAGCCCTTCACCGCTCAACCCTTCGCCGCTGGCCCCCTTGCACAAGACCGGGCGCAGTCGACCATATGGGTCGACTTGGACTCTCCTGCTTCCGAATGGAGCGCGATTTCCACCTCTGGCGCTTTGATCCCCGCCATGTCCATCCCATTGAGTGGAACCGGTACAGCCATCTGTGTCGCGCACAACAGACCGGGAACACCTTAAGAAATTCCCATTAACTCCATCAGGGAAATACAGGGGTATTCCATCTTTGTATTATGTCCGACATGCTCAAATTCCCCCAAGACAATCCTGATTTCAATGTGGCCCTCAGCATGAGCCTCGTGCTGTTTGGCTTCGATGGGAACAAGTTGCAATTGCTGCTGGCGAGAAGTCAACGCGCTCCATTTCAGGGTGCACTTTTTCTGCCCAGTCGATACCTGGAGGCACAAGACGAATTGGCACTCAGTGCCCGCAGCATGTTCCATGGCCTTTTTGGCTACGATGAACCCGAAATCATCGAGCAACTCAAGGCATTTGGTGGGGTTTTTCGCCACCCCATGGGAAGGGTGGTCAATGTGGGCTTCTATGCGCTCGTCAGAAAAGAAGACTTCCTCGCAGAAAAATGGGAGTCCCATGGCATGCAATGGGTACCGATCGACCGGGTACCCGACCTCGCCTTCGACCACAATGAAGTGGCCATTTACGCACGAGAGCGACTCAAGCGCAGGGTCAAGCGCAGACCGGTGGGCTTCCATTTGCTCCCCGACGAGTTTACCCTTGGCCAACTGCAGTCTCTCTATGAACAGGCACTGGGCAAGACCTTCGACAAGCGGAACTTTCGAAAGAAGCTCTTCAAGAGCCCATTGTTGACCGACCTCGAGAAAAAAGCCACAGGGGGTGAAAAGGGACAACACAAGGGCAGCCAGCTATACACCTTTGACCGAGAGCGCTACCAGCGCATGAAAAGTGAGGGTTACGACTTCCTCTTTTAATAGAGGTCACCGTGAGAGAAGACCCTGGAGTCAAAGGCCAAACTCGGCCTTCAGCTTCTCGACGCAATCCAGTGCTTCCCAGGGGAAGAGCCTGACCTCGCGGACAACGGTGCTTCCATCAGCCGCCTTGAATTCCTTTCTCACGGTCTCCGTCTTCCGACCCATGTGGCCGTATGCTGCAGACTCGGTATAAATGGGGGTGCGCAAAGCAAAGCGCTGCTCAATGTCATAAGGCCGCATCGGAAAGACAGACGCAATCCGCTCCGCGATTTCGCCGTCAGAGACCCCGACCTTGCCCGTTCCGTATGTGTTCACATACAATCCCACCGGATCGGCTACGCCGATCGCATAAGCCACCTGAACCAACGCCTCGTCACAGACCCCTGCCGCCACCAGATTCTTGGCCGCATGACGGGTAGCATAGGCAGCACTGCGGTCTACCTTGGACGGATCCTTACCACTGAATGCGCCGCCACCATGAGCACCACGGCCCCCGTATGTGTCCACAATGATTTTGCGGCCCGTCAATCCCGTGTCACCATGAGGACCACCTATCACAAATTTCCCAGTGGGGTTGACATGAAGCATGTGGTCACCCTTGAACAGTGACCTGACTCGCTCAGGACAACCTGCAATGACACGCGGAAGAACGATGTTGGCTACATCTGCCTTGATCCGAGCCAACATGGCCGCTTCATCAGCATCAAAATCATCGTGCTGCGTCGACACCACCACAGCCTCAACACGAAGCGGCGTGTTGTCATCGGCATACTCAATGGTCACCTGGCTCTTGCTGTCCGGCCTGAGATAGGGAATCTCAGTGCCTTCCCTCCTCAAATCAGCGAGCACCATGAGCAACCGGTGGCTAAGGTCAAGCGGCAGCGGCATATAGTCGTCGGTCTCGCGACAGGCATATCCAAACATCATCCCTTGGTCACCCGCGCCCTGATCCTCAGGTGCAGCGCGTTCAACCCCTTGATTGATGTCAGGACTCTGCTCGTGTATCGCGCTCAGCACACCACAACTCGCCGCGTCAAACATGTATTCGCTCTTGGTATAACCGATACGATCAATCGTGTCCCGTGCAATCTGCTGCACATCGAGGTACGCCTCGCTCTTTACTTCACCTGCCAGAATAACCTGCCCAGTCGTAACCAGCGTCTCACAGGCCACCTTGGATTGCGGATCAAACGCGAGAAAATGATCAATGAGGGCATCCGATATCTGGTCAGCCACTTTGTCGGGATGGCCTTCACTAACAGACTCAGAGGTGAAGTAATAGGGCATATGATCGAATTCGAAATGAGGTTGAGCTTGCGCATCGCGAAGATGCCACTTTGTTTGACTTTAAGCGAAAGACTGCAGGATTGGCTCAAAAGTATCTTGGCAACTCTGGAGATTGAAGGAACAATCCGACAAAACCTACGATCTTCGACTCACGCGCAGATGGCCCATTGAAGCCGATATTCAATGGGACTGACCACCGTCCGCATGACTTTCATGCCCCAACACACTCAACCCCCATCAAGGCAAAACATCATAAGGCTAGACGCCTTAGGATTGCTGAATGAGTTTGCAGGGGACCTCGTCGGCATCGAGGACCCGGATGCCCTTCTTTGGGCGGTGGCAGAGCGCACAATCAGCAAGTTGGGGTGGGTGGACTGTGTCATCTATCTGTTGGACCCCAATCGGAATGTCCTGATTCAGAAAGCTGCCTTCGGTCCGAAGAGCATCGACTATAAAGCCATTTTCCAACCGCTAGAGGTCCCCATTGGACGCGGCGTGGTCGGCAGGGTGGCCAGCACCGGAGAATCTCTTCGAATCAACAATACCAGTCAATTCGGCGACTACATACAAGACGATGCGGTGCGTCTATCGGAACTCGCCGTTCCCATCCGATGGGGCGACACCATTCTCGGTGTCATCGACAGCGAACATCCAAAAGCCAATTTCTATACAGTGGAAGACCAGTTGATTCTGGAAACCATTGCCGGCATCACTGCCACAAAAATTAAGAACGCAACCAACGCAAAAGCCAATGCGGACTTGGCATTGTTCTACGAACGTAACCCAAACGCCGTCCTTCAACTGGACCAAGCACGCACCGTCTGTTTCATCAACAAAAGTGCCCAACTCTCCTTTCCAGAGTACCCGGAATGCGGCAGCACGCTCAACGAAAAAGGACTGGAAAAGGCCCTCCAAAAAGCAGCCGTTAAAGGCCATTCCACTTGGCGCTCCTTTCACAACATCCCCGAAACAGGGGAAACCAGAACCAAAGAGTTCCAAATCGTCCACCTTCCATCTGGACAATTCAACCTCTATGGGAGCGACATCACCCACCTGCTCAATCTTCAAAAAGCGGCAGAGGCCGCCAACGAAGCAAAGTCCCGGTTTCTCTCAGTGATGAGCCACGAGATCCGGACACCCCTGAATGCCATCCTGGGCTTGACCGATCTGCTGATCCAAGACGACCCGTCACGGAAAGAGCAACTGCAGCACTTGGCGTACATGGAATTCAGCGGACGTCACCTTCTCAGTCTGGTTAACGACATTCTGGACATCGAAAAAATGGCCTCCGGCAAGGTGTCCGGTCTTCCCAACGAACTCGACCTCCACGGCTTGATTTCCAACATCATGGATTCATTTCGGAACCGCGCAGAACGGGTGGGTCTCGACCTTGCTCTGAAACTGGATTCAAGCGTCCCGAAAAAATTGGTTGCCGATGCCAAATGGATTACCCAAATCCTAAACAATCTCATTAGCAATGCAATCAAATACACTGACCAAGGCCATGTTCAAGTACACGTGTCCTCGGTACATGGCCATTCCAATCCGCATCCAGCGTCCTCTATTCGATTCGAAGTCAGCGATACGGGAAAGGGCATTGAGAAAACAGAACTGAATCGAATCCTGCAGCCCTTCGAACAAATCCAAACGGACAGCAACATTGAAGGCACAGGTCTGGGACTCACCATCGTGAAAAGCATCCTAGATCAGATGAAGGGAACCTTGTCCATCACCAGTCAACCCGGCGTAGGATCCACATTCACTGCAGAATTCCCAGTAAAAAACGCGACAACCCAGAATCCACAATGGCCCATGCCCTCCCAAAAGGGCTCCACAATCCCCAAGGAAAAACCCAAAGGTCAAATCAAAACTGACTCGGCAGCAGCCCTTGGCAAAGACGCAGCATCCAACTGTCCCATCCTGCTCACCGACGACAATGAGTTGAACCGATTCGTCGCCTCAAAATTGCTTTCGCGATGGGGATTTGAAGTGATTGAGGCCAAAAATGGAAGAGAGGCAGTAGACACCTGGTCAAAACATGGTCCCTGCGTCATTTTAATGGATGTCCAAATGCCAGAAATGGACGGCATCGAAGCCACTAGAAAGATCCGATCTGAGGAAATGAGAACGGGGGTGCAGCGCTCTCCCATTCTCGCCCTCACAGCCGATGCCGAGGAAAAAACATTTGACCGCATCCTCGCCTCTGGGATGGACAACCGAATCGTAAAACCATTCGACCCTCCTGCCCTAAAGGACATTCTCGAAAAGGTCATGATTCAATTCATGGCCAACGCCTCCTAAGCTGGAAAAAACACAACGGGAAACCGATTATTTCTTCCGGAAGAACAAGCGAATGGGCACACCACTGAAATCGTAACGCTCCCGGAAACGGTTTTCCAAAAACCGCTTGTATGGGTCCTTGATGTACTGGGGCAAATTGCAATAAAAGGCAAACGTGGGAACCTGAGATTGCAGCTGGGTAATGTACTTGATGCTGACGCTTTTGCCCTTGTAGATCGGAGGCGGCTGGTCTCGGCAAATCGGAAGGAACTCATCGTTCAGTTCTGAAGTAGAAATTTTTAGCTTCCGCTGATGGTACACGTGGATCGCAGCTTCGAGCGCTTTGAATACACGTTGCTTGGTCACATTCGATGCAAAAATGACCGGGACATCTGAGAACGGGGCCATCTTTTCTTCGAGTTTGGCGCGATACGCGTTCATCGTGTGCTCGTCCTTCTCAACGAGATCCCACTTGTTGACCACGACCACGACACCACGATAGCTGTCCAGCACGTGCCAGAAGATGTGCTGGTCCTGCTTTTCAAAGCCCTGAGTTGCATCCACCAACAAAAGACAAACGTCACTTTGGTCAATGGCCTTAACCGTCCGCACAGCGCTGTAGAACTCGAGGTTGTCATCGACCTTTTTTCGCTTACGCAATCCTGCCGTATCCACAATCTCGAAATCAAACCCAAAGGCCTTGAACCGGGTATGAACACTGTCCCTTGTCGTGCCAGCGATGTCCGTGACAATGTTTCGCTCCTCGCCAAGCAAGGTGTTGATCAAGGTGCTCTTCCCGACGTTAGGCCTGCCGACCACAGCCAACTTGGGAAGACCGAGATCACCCCCTTCTTCTATCGCGGGCAGGTGCTGAACCAAAGCGTCGAGAAAATCTCCGGTGCCATAACCGTTGTTCGCACTGATCCCGAACAATTCGTCTCCAATTCCAAGGCTGTAAAATTCAGCAGTGGTATACTCCTGTGAACCTGTATCCACCTTGTTCACCACCAGCATGACCGGCTTTCCGCTTCGCCTGACCAACTGGGCGATGTCCTGGTCCAAATCAGTGATTCCCGTTTGCGCATCGACCAAGAAGACAATAATCGCTGCCTCCTCCATGCTCGTTTGAACCTGCTCGCGGATGACCCCTTCGAAGACGTCATCGGTCCCGGTTGCGTATCCCCCGGTGTCAATTACCGTAAACACCCGCGCTCCCCAAAGCGCTTTGCCATACTTTCTGTCCCGGGTGGTTCCCGCTGTAGGATCCGTGATCGCATCCCGCGTCTCGGTCAAACGATTGAACAACGTCGATTTGCCGACATTAGGTCGGCCGATGATGGTCACGAGGTCGTTCATGTTGTATTAGTAAAGTATGCAATTAATGCACCGAGAATTAGAGTCATAAAAAAGGGGCCCCCGAAGGGGCCCCAAGGTGGCGTCGACATACTCTCCCGCAATAGCAGTACCATCTGCGCTGGTAGGCTTAACTTCTCTGTTCGGGATGGGAAGAGGTGGACCTTACCGCAATAGACACCTATCGTTCTTGTTGAATGCATTGGGCCGTTGCCTTGCAATCAACGAATGTGTTGACATACTGGTAGAGTAATCAGCTTCATAAGCTTTTGAGCAATTAGTACCGCTCGGCTTTGATGTCACCATCTTTACACCTGCGGCCTATCAACGTGGTAGTCTTCCACGGCTCTCAACGAGATCTCATCTCGCGGTGAGTTTCGCACTTAGATGCTTTCAGTGCTTATCTCATCCATACATAGCTACTCTGCGATGCAGCTGGCGCCACAACAGATACACCAGAGGTATGTCCATCCCGGTCCTCTCGTACTAGGGACGGGTCCGCTCAAATCTCAAGCGCCCACAACAGATAGAGACCGAACTGTCTCACGACGTTCTGAACCCAGCTCGCGTGCCACTTTAATGGGCGAACAGCCCAACCCTTGGGACCTTCTCCAGCCCCAGGATGTGACGAGCCGACATCGAGGTGCCAAACCACTCCGTCGATGTGAGCTCTTGGGAGTGATCAGCCTGTTATCCCCGGAGTACCTTTTATCCTTTGAGCGATGGCCCTTCCATGCGGAACCACCGGATCACTATGCTCTACTTTCGTACCTGGTCGACTTGTAAGTCTCACAGTCAAGCGCGCTTGTGCCATTACACTCTGCGTACGATTACCAACCGTACTGAGCGCACCTTTAGAAGCCTCCGTTACACTTTTGGAGGCGACCACCCCAGTCAAACTACCCACCATGCACTGTCCCTGTGGTTAGAAACCAATCAATTGAAGGGTGGTATTTCAACAATGACTCCACCACGCCTGGCGACGCAGCTTCAAAGTCTCCCACCTATCCTACACATCAATTAACCAATTCCAATGCAAAGCTATAGTAAAGGTTCACGGGGTCTTTTCGTCCCGTTGCGGGTAATCGGCATCTTCACCGATACTACAATTTCACCGAGCTCATGGTTGAGACAGTGTCCAGATCGTTACACCATTCGTGCAGGTCGGAACTTACCCGACAAGGAATTTCGCTACCTTAGGACCGTTATAGTTACGGCCGCCGTTTACTGGGGCTTCAATTCAGAGCTTCGCCGAAGCTAACTCCTCCTCTTAACCTTCCAGCACCGGGCAGGTGTCAGGCCTTATACGTCATCTTTCGATTTAGCAAAGCCATGTGTTTTTGATAAACAGTCGCCTGGACCTATTCACTGCGGCTCCGAAGAGCGTCTCTTATTCCGAAGTTACGAGACTAATTTGCCTAGTTCCTTAACCATGAATCACTCGAGCACCTTAGGATTCTCTCCTTGACTACCTGTGTCGGTTTGCGGTACGGGCCGTTCACTCGCTTTTCTTGGAAGAACTTTCATGACTTCGCTTCGCCCGAAGGCTAGGCTCAGCGCACTATTCCGTCAGTACGCAGCCACTACAATTCTCCGTCACTTTTAGTGTGAACAGGTGCCGGAATATTAACCGGCTTTCCATCGACTACCCCGTTCGGGTTCGCCTTAGGTCCCGACTAACCCTGATCCGATTAGCGTTGATCAGGAAACCTTAGTCTATCGGTGAGCGGGTTTCTCGCCCGCTTTATCGTTACTCATTCCTACATTTTCTTTTCCAGCCGCTCCAGCAGACCTCACGATCCACCTTCAGCGCAACTGGAATGCTCCCCTACCATAAAATCTACCGCTTCGGTGATATGCTTATGCCCGATTATCATCCACGCACAATCGCTCGACTAGTGAGCTGTTACGCACTCGTTAAATGAATGGCTGCTTCCAAGCCAACATCCTAGCTGTCAATGCAATCGCACCACGTTAAATCAACTTAGCATATACTTTGGGACCTTAACGGATAGTCTGGGTTCTTTCCCTCTCGGACATGGACCTTAGCACCCATGCCCTCACTCCCGGACATATGTCATAGCATTCGGAGTTTATCAAGGTTTGGTAGGCGGTGAAGCCCCCTAGCCTAATCAGTAGCTCTACCTCTATGACACTCAATTCCGAGGCTGCACCTAAATGCATTTCGGGGAGAACGAGCTATTTCCCGGTTTGATTGGCCTTTCACCCCTACCCACAGTTCATCCCAAGACTTTTCAACGTCTACGGGTTCGGTCCTCCACTTCGTTTTACCGAAGCTTCAACCTGACCATGGGTAGATCACCAGGGTTCGCGTCTACCCCCCCTGACTGCGCGCCTATTTAAGACTTGCTTTCGCTTCGGATGCGGCCCTGAAGGCCTTATCCTTGCCAGAGAGGAGTAACTCGTAGGATCATTATGCAAAAGGCACGCCGTCGCCCGAAGGCTCCGACCGCTTGTAAACAACTGGTTTCAGGTTCTATTTCACTCCCTTGTTCAGGGTACTTTTCACCTTTCCCTCACGGTACTGGTTCACTATCGGTCTCTTGATGTATTTAGCCTTACCGGATGGTTCCGGCAGATTCACACAGAATTTCACATGTTCCGCGCTACTCAGGATACCCACCACCGCCATTCAACCTGCATACGGGACTATCACCCCCTATGGTCCACCTTTCCAAGTGGTTCTGCAGACATCCTGACTGGATTATGTAGGTCCTACAACCCCAACAATGCCGAAACAATGTTGGTTTGGGCTGTTCCCCGTTCGCTCGCCGCTACTTAGGGAATCATTATTATTTTCTATTCCTCCGGGTACTTAGATGTTTCAGTTCTCCGGGTTTGCGCTGGGCGGCCGAAGCCAGGTTACCCCATTCGGAAATCTATGCCTCAAAGGTCATTTGCACCTCAGCATAGCTTATCGCAGCTTATCACGTCCTTCATCGCCATCAAGAGCCAAGGCATCCGCCAGTTGCTCTTAGTTGCTTATGAAAATTTTTACTCTACCAATATGTCAAAGAACTTCAGTGTGGAGAATATCGGAGTCGAACCGATGACCTCTTGAATGCAAATCAAGTGCTCTAGCCAGCTGAGCTAATTCCCCCTTCGTCTCGTAGTCCTGAGCAGATTTGAACTGCTGACCCCTACATTATCAGTGTAGTGCTCTAACCAACTGAGCTACAGGACTAGCCTGAAGGGAATGAAAGATGTGATAGCCCCGTTAATTACTTCGGGAGTTTGTCTCTAAAAAGGAGTTAATCCAGCCACACCTTCCGGTACGGCTACCTTGTTACGACTTAGCCCCAGTTACCAGTTTCGCCCTAGGCAGACCCTTGCGGTATCCGACTTCAGGCGCCCCCAGCTTCCATGGCTTGACGGGCGGTGTGTACAAGGCCCGGGAACGTATTCACCGCGTCATGGCTGATACGCGATTACTAGCGATTCCAACTTCACGGAGTCGAGTTGCAGACTCCGATCCGAACTGAGATGGGGTTTGAAGATTAGCTTGCCCTCGCGGGTTCGCGACTCGTTGTCCCCACCATTGTAGCACGTGTGTGGCCCAGGACGTAAGGGCCGTGATGATTTGACGTCATCCCCACCTTCCTCACAGCTTACGCTGGCAGTTTCTCTAGAGTCCCCGGCCGAACCGCTGGCAACTAGAAATAGGGGTTGCGCTCGTTATGGGACTTAACCCGACACTTCACAGCACGAGCTGACGACAACCATGCAGCACCTTGCAGACCGTCCGAAGAAAGGGGTGTTTCCACCCCGGTCGTTCTGCATTTAAGCCCTGGTAAGGTTCCTCGCGTATCATCGAATTAAACCACATGCTCCACCGCTTGTGCGGGCCCCCGTCAATTCCTTTGAGTTTCAACCTTGCGGCCGTACTCCCCAGGTGGAATACTTATCACTTTCGCTTGGGCACTGACCGAAGCCAATACCGAGTATTCATCGTTTACGGCGTGGACTACCAGGGTATCTAATCCTGTTCGCTCCCCACGCTTTCGTCCCTCAGTGTCAGTTGTGACCTAGTTGGCTGCCTTCGCAATCGGTGTTCTATGACATATCTAAGCATTTCACCGCTACATGTCATATTCCGCCAACTTCGAGCACACTCAAGACCACCAGTATCAAAGGCAGTTCCGCGGTTGAGCCGCGGGCTTTCACCTCTGACTTAATGGTCCACCTACGGACCCTTTAAACCCAATAAATCCGGATAACGCTTGCACCCTCCGTATTACCGCGGCTGCTGGCACGGAGTTAGCCGGTGCTTATTCATATACTACCGTCAGCCCGGGACACGTCCCGAGGTTTCTTGGTATATAAAAGAAGTTTACAACCCATAGGGCAGTCATCCTTCACGCGGCATGGCTGCGTCAGACTTTCGTCCATTGCGCAATATTCCTCACTGCTGCCTCCCGTAGGAGTCTGGTCCGTGTCTCAGTACCAGTGTGGGGGATCATCCTCTCAGACCCCCTACCCATCGTTGCCTAGGTGAGCCGTTACCTCACCTACTAGCTAATGGGACGCATGCCCATCTTCCACCGGAATCCTTTAACCATTGAGCCATGCGACTCTTGGTTCTATGGGGGATTAATCCAAATTTCTCTGGGCTATACCCCAGTGGAAGGTAGGTTGCATACGTGTTACGCACCCGTTCGCCGGTCGTCAGCGGAAAGCAAGCTTTCCCTGTTACCCCTCGACTTGCATGTGTTAGGCCTGCCGCTAGCGTTCATCCTGAGCCAGGATCAAACTCTCCATTGTAAAAGTTTGAAAATTTGACTCTCAAAGTAAATTAACGTTGGTTGGGCTATCACATCATTTCAAAGAACTTCTATCTGAATGGGGCCCTTCGGCCTCAAACGTCTACCCGAAAACGGGGCGACAAAGATACTTCATATTTCAACCCTCACAAGCGCCAAACAGACATTTTCTCTCCACCTCGTTGCTCGCAGGGCCGCCTTGCGTTCAAAGCGGGGGCAAATGTAGAGCTGATTTTTATACAGGCAAGGATTGTCTCAAAAATTTTTCGACCCCCTTGTTTCCACCTACTTTTCAAGAGGCACAAAAGCGAGGTTTCAAGGGGGTCCTAGAAGGAATTGAACGTCCTGAACCAATTGGTTGACTTCGCCCAAATCGGTCCCATCATAGAAACCCCGCAAACGACCCAACGTGTCCACCAGCACCACATTCTCTGTGTGAACGAAGTCCTGAAGCCCACCATCCCCTTCGTCCAACGCCGCGAAATAGCTTCTTCTGGCCAACCGATACACCTCGGATTTCTCACCGGTCAGCAACCACCACCGCCCGGGATCAACCCCATTGGCCTCACCGTAGGCTGCCAAGACAGCCACTGAGTCTGCCACTGGCGTGACGGAGTGACTCAAAAGCCGCACTCCTTGCTCCGCGTACAGCACATCCTGGACCTTCTTCATATTCGAAGTCAGCATCGGGCAGATTGTCGCGCACCGGGTAAAGAAGAAGTCCACCACCAAGACCTGACCCGCCACATCCTTTTCGGTAACGGTGTCACCCAACTGATTCACCAGAACAAACGGAAGCGTCCTGTGATCTTCGTGCCCCAATACGGCTGGATCGACCAATGCCGGATTGAGATCCGATGGCTGATACACCGGAAGGTCCTCCTCCGGCGTCAGCAAAACAGCACCGATGACAATGGCCACAGCAGCAATGGCCAAGTAGGCGATCAAAGCCCAACGTGCGTTTGAAGAAGCGTCGCTCATGGTGTGAGAACCGCTGAATCCATCCCGCGTTCAAAAACCCGCTCCCCCCCGATCCAAGTCTGGAGCACCTGTGCGTCCAACAAGGCTTCTGGTGGAACGGTCAACAGATTTCGATCCAGCACCGTGAAGTCCGCGCGGTAACCAGGGGCTACTTGGCCGAGGTCGTTCTCATGAAAGCAGGCCAAAGCCGCCCAAGCGGTCATGCCCCTTAGCCCGGCTTCCCTGGACAGGGCCTCGTCCATTTGATACCCACCTTCTGGCCAGCCCTCGACATCCTTTCGCACCGTGGCAGCATAGAAGGTCCGCAAGGGTTCAATGCCCTCCACGGGGAAGTCAGTCCCAAGCGGCAACCATCCAAGCTGTTTTTGCAACGTACTATATATGTATGCCCTTCG
>CACAUH010000007.1 GCA_902535565.1 uncultured Bacteroidota bacterium
CATTCCGGAAATCATGGAGAAGAAGGCGATTCCTGTCGAGCATTCGTGCCACATAAGCCACCAGTGCCACCTTGGCGATGTCGGAGGGCTGAAACCGGAAACCAGCAATGTCAACCCAACGTCGCGCGTCATTGATTTCTGAGCCCACCAGCAGTGCCATAAGCAAAAGGCCAAGGCTGATGTGGATGCCGAGTTGACTGAGTCGGGAGAACCAGGCAAATTTCATTTTATGCACCCCCCACATGCAGGCCAAACCCATCCCAAGGAAGGCGGCGTGTTTGGTGAGGATTCCGAGAGAATCGCCTCCGGCTCGCCAGGCGAGTGTTGCACTGGCTGAATACACGCTGACCATCGATGTCAACACCAGGAGAAAGACCACGACCCAGATGACGCGGTCTCCCCGCAGGTGTTCGGACAGGAAATCGGCGAACCTCCCTGTCATCTCAAAGGGAACGAACGCCTTCCTTGAAGCGCAACCCGCGCTCTTCGAAGGAGGAGAAGAGGTCGAAACTGGCGCAGGCAGGGGAGAGCAGAACCGCGTCACCAGGCTTGGCCATATTGTAACCGAGAACAGCGGCTTCTTCGGCACTTTCGACCTCGAGAATACGCGCTACGGCTGTGCCGAATGCCTTCTTGAGCTTGGCGTTGTCTTTGCCGAGGCAAATCAGGGTATGGACCTTGTCGCCGACCAAAGGGATGAGCTCGGTGTAGTCGTTGCCCTTGTCCACGCCGCCCGCAATCCAAACGGTCGGCTGGGTCATGCTGTCTAGGGCGTACCACGTGGCGTTGACATTGGTTGCCTTGCTGTCGTTGATGAAGCGGATGTCATTTACATCGGCCACGTGCTCGAGGCGGTGTTCTATGTTCCGGAAGTGTTGGAGCCCTTCGCGGAGGTCGGTGTCATTCAAATCGAAGAGCCGCGCGGCGACGCCTGCGGCCATGGAGTTATATAGGTTGTGTTTGCCTTGCAAGGCGAGTTCCTGAATGCTCATGGTAAGGGAGGGGTTGAGGAAGGTGAATCGTTGTGTTTCGAGTAAATGGGCTGCTGTGGCCTGATGGCCGGCACGGGCGATGTCCGCCGTGATTTCGTGTACGGTCGCGGCCGTGTCCCTCCGCTTGCGCAGTGAGCGCAGTCCAGGGTCGTCGGCGTTGACGATGAGGTGATTTTCACTGGTTTGTCGAGCGGTGATGTTCCATTTCGCATCGCCGTATCCATTCACGTCGCCGTGTCGGTCGAGATGGTCTGGGGTGAGGTTCAAAAGGAGGGCGATGTCCGGGCAGAAATCGACGGTGTCCTCGAGTTGGAAGCTCGAGGCCTCCACAACCCAGATGTCCCTGTCTCCTTCGGGGCGTTTGCGTGCATCGGCGACGGCGCCTGCGAAGCTGTCACCGATGTTGCCTGCGCAACCGGTGTCCAGCCCGCCTGTTTCGAGCAGATGATGGAGCAGCCCAGTGGTTGTTGTTTTGCCGTTGGTTCCGGTGATGGCTGCGATGCGACCGGTTGTGTGTCGCGCGGCGAATTCGAGTTCGCCGATGACTTCGATGCCGGCTTCCCTTGCCCATTGTACAGGTGGAGCCGTGGAGGGGACGCCAGGGGATTTGACCAACAGGTCAGAGGCAGTCAGGGCGGCCCGATTATGTCCCCCTTCTTCAATTTCTATGCCCATTCTGGTGAGCCGCAAAGCGCGGTCCGTGGCAATCGACCCTGAGTCCGTGACCCGACAGTGCAGCCCTAGACTCAGGCACAACTTTGCTGCACCTTCGCCGCTTTCGCCTGCTCCGAGTATGGTCACCTTTGTGGACATCAACGGACCTTCAGGGTGACGATGGTGAAGACGGCGAGGAGGATGCCGACAATCCAGAAGCGCGCCGTGATTTTGCTTTCGGGCATGCCGCCCTTCTGGTAGTGGTGGTGCAGAGGCGACATGCGGAAAATGCGTCGGCCCTCTCCGTGCTTCTTTTTGGTGTGGCGGAACCACGCCACTTGTAGCACGACGCTCAGGTTTTCAATGAGGAAAATGCCGCAGAGTGCGGGAATCAGAAGTTCTTTTCGAATGGCGATGGCGAACGTTGCGATGATGCCGCCGAGTGCCAAGCTCCCTGTATCGCCCATGAAAACTTGTGCTGGATAGGCGTTATACCAAAGGAAGCCGATGCATGCGCCAACAAAGGCGGCGATGAACACCACCAGTTCGCCGCTGTCTGGGATGAAGAGGACATTGAGGTAGTCACTGAATACGGCGTTGCCCGATACGTAGGCTAGGATGGCGAGGGTGAGGCCAATGATTGCGCTCGTTCCTGTCGCAAGGCCATCCATTCCATCGGTTAGGTTTGCCCCGTTGGATACGGCGGTGACGATGAAGACGACGATGAGGGCGAAGACAGCGAATCGCGCCCAGGGTGAGTCCGTCGCCCAGTCCGTCAGCTTGGCGTAGTCGAATTCATTGTTTTTGACAAACGGGATGGTGGTCTTCATGGACCGTCGCTCGATGCGCACCCAGCCATCGCCGTCTGTGTCTTCCAAACCTTGCGACATGGCCTCAGTGGATGTGGCGGGCATGGCCTCTTTGACCCTGACTTGCGGGCTCCAGAAGAGCATGGTGGCGACCAGCAGGCTCGCGGCCACTTGGCCGACCACCTTGAATTTTCCTGCGAGGCCTTCTTTGTTTTTGAGGAAGACCTTGATGTAGTCGTCGATGAACCCAATGCCACCGAGCAAGACGGTCACGAGCAGCATGCATTGGATATAAATGTTGGTTAGGTCTGCGAGGAGCAGGGTGGGCAATAGGATGGCACTCAGGATGATGATGCCGCCCATGGTCGGCGTGCCCTGTTTTTGCATTTGTCCCTTCAAGCCGAGGTCGCGCACGATTTCGCCCACCTGCTTGAGTTGAAGCCACTGGATGATGCGCTTGCCCAACAGGATGGAGACGAGCAATGACAGAAGCGCTGCACTGGCTGCGCGGAAGCTGATGTATTGGAACAGTCCGGCGCCAGGGACGTCCGCGATTTGCTGCAGGTGGTCGAAGAGATGGTACAGCATTGATCAGCGGGTGAATGCGTTGAGTGATTCGGCCAGAACCGCCACGTCGTCAAATGGGTGGCGTTCCCCATTGATTTCTTGATATTTCTCATGGCCCTTCCCGGCCACGAGAATCACGTCTCCTGCCTGTGCTTGCATGCATGCCGACCGAATGGCTTCTGCGCGGTCCATGTTGGAGGTGACCTTTCGCATTTGGACAGGGTCCAGTCCTTCCCGCATTTCGTTAAGAATGGCCCCCGGATCCTCGCTTCTCGGGTTGTCTGATGTCAGGATGACCATGTCGGCGAGGTCAGCTGCAGTTCTTGCCATGACGGGGCGTTTGGTGCGGTCTCGGTCACCCCCGCAGCCCACCACGCAGAGAATTTTGGCCTCGCCGTTGGTGCCCGCTGCGGGTCCAGCGGCACGGACGGTGCGAAGTGTTTCGAGCACCTTGGCAAGGGCGTCGGGTGTGTGGGCGTAATCCACAATGGCGTGGACATCGCCTTTTCCAGCTTGGACCTGTTGCATACGCCCGGCAGGGGCATCGAGCAGGGAGAGGTGGGTCAATGTGTCCATTGCGTTCCATCCGAGTTCCCGCGCGACGGCATAGACTGCTGTTAGGTTGGATGCATTGAATTCACCGATGAGCCGCGTATAGAGGTCTTGTCCGTCCAAATGGAGTTGGAGTCCGCCCAATCCATTTTCTATGATGCGGGCTTTGTGATCCGCCACCTGGTGGGTGCCATAGGTCACCGCGCGTGCACGGGTGTTTTGGACCATCGTGTCTCCATGTCGTGCGTCGGCATTGGTGAGTGCAAAGGCAGTTCCGGGCAGTTTGTCGAAAAGCGACTTCTTGGCGCCGATATAGGCGTTGAAGTCACCGTGGTAATCCAGATGGTCGTGGGTGATGTTGGTGAAGACACCCCCGGTCAGTTGACTTCCGGACAGTCGGTGTTGGTCCAGAGCATGGGAGCTCGCTTCCATGAAGCAGTGGGTGCAGCCTGCGTCAAGCATGTCGGCGAAAAGCGCTTGTAGGCCCACTGGGTCTGGTGTGGTGTGTGTGGCGGGCACAACGCGGTCGTTGATGCGGTTTTCTACGGTGCTCACCAAGCCGGCCTTGCGGTCGAACATCCGAGCCAGCCGGTGCAGCAGGGTGGCCACGGTGGTCTTGCCATTGGTCCCGGTGATGGCCACAACCTTGAGGTGTTCGGTGGGGTTATCGTGGAAATTGGCGGCAAGGTGACCGAGGGCCTCCCTTGCATTTTCTACATGGATGTAGATGACCTGGTCGGTGCGATCCTCCTCTGCGGGCATGCGCTCGCAAACGATGGCTGCGGCGCCGGACCTGACAGCGCTGGGAATGTGTTTATGTCCGTCGACTGTTGTGCCTGGAATGGCGACGAAGCATCCGAAGGGTTTGACTTGACGGCTGTCCGCCACCACGCTTTCAATGGCAATGTGGGTCGAGCCAATGACCTCTGATATGCGCGCTCCGTAAAGGATGTCTTTGAGCAGCTTCATGAGAGTTCGAGCAGAATGGTTTGGCCGTCGATTGGGGCGGTGCCGGGGGCAAGGCTTTGTCGTCTCACGGTTCCTTTCCCTTGGATGTCGACCCGCAGGCCGCGGTGTTCGAGCAGTTGCAGTGCATCGCGGAGGGACATGCCGCGGACATCGGGAACAGTGTCCTCGGCAATCTGGCGGGCACTCAGGGTGACGTGTCGGTTTTCTGTCTTGGCGGCCACATGGGTGATGCTCTGATCACCATGGCCAGTTGTGTCGACGAGAAAGGGAATTCCCAATTCGGTGTATAGGGTCTGCAGGGTGCCGAGATGGCCATTCATGGAAACCGGCAGGCGGGGGGTGCTGGCGAGTGCTCCACCGCCGTCGCCTGCGAGTGCGGGGCGGGTGCCATAGAGGTGGTCTGCCACGGCCCGGAACACGGGGGCTGCCACGACGCCACCGTAGTACCCTGCTTTGCTCGGGCGCTGGATGACCACGGCGATGGTGAAGGCAGGTCTCTTTGCTGGGAAGTAGCCCACAAAGGACCCCCGGTGTCCTTCATAACCTCCTCCGGGGATGCTGGCGCGTGCCGTTCCGGTTTTGCCAGCAACTTGATATGGACGGTGGCGGAAGATGTCTTCTGCTGTGCCATGTCCACCCGGTGTACAGACCAGTTCCATCATGTTTTGGAGCGCGGAGAGGGTGGTTCTGCTTGCGATGCGGTCTTTTAGAATCACCGTGGGCAATTCCGTGACCACCTTGTTTCCGTCGAGCAGTGCATCGGCGAAGCGGGGGCGAATCAGGCGTCCGTCGGCGGCGATGGCATTGTAAAAAGCTGCCGTTTGAAGCGGTGTCATGGCGACTTCGTAGCCGATGGACATGGAGGTGAGCGAGCAGGCGCTCCAGCTGCGCTCCGTGGTGCTGTTGTGGCATTGTGGCTGGCCTTCTCCGGCGAGTTCCACACCGAGTTTTCTTCCGATGCCGATGTCTGCAAGGGCGTCAAGCCATGCCTGCGGATCTTCACCGAAAACCTGTTGGACCGCCATGGCCGTCCCCACGTTGGAACTGCGCTCGAACACCTCTTCCAGACGAAGTGGGCCATACCCGCCCTGCGGGTGACTCGTGTCGGTCATGCGGGAACACCCCTTGGCAGGCTTGAATGCGCCATTACCTGTGTCGAGGGTGTCATGGGCAGCGATTTTCCCGGTTTCGAGCATGGCCATGAGGCTGGCCAGTTTGAATGTGGATCCCGGCTCTACAGCTGATCCGAGGGCGTGGTTGTAGGATTCTGATAGCGTCCCGCTTTCGGGGTCGCGGGTCAGGTTTGCAATGGCGACAACGTTGCCTGTTTTGACCTCCATGACCACGGCACAACCCCATTCTGCCTCGTGCTTGTTGAGTTGCGCCCTCAGGGCATCTGATGCCACATCTTGCGTGCGGAGGTCCAAAGTGGTTCTGACGTCGAGCCCCGGTTCCGGAGAGCGCAGGAAGTCGTCGGTGGCTGGAATCCAGTAGTTTCCATGGATTCGGCGCATCCAACGTTCTCCGGATTGACCGGAAAGTGCCGAATCGTAGGCCGCTTCTATGCCCACGCTGCGTCCCGAGGGACGGTGCAGGCCAATGGTTCGGTTTGCCAGTGGACTGAATGGCTTGTCCCGTCTCGGTTTCTCGGTAAACATGAATCCGGATTGGTTTTGTCCTTTGCCCTGAATCCAGGGAAAGGCTTCCACGGTCATGCGTCGATCCCACTCGATGTTGCGTGCGATGGAGACGTAACGGCTTTTGCCAGTTCTGTGCGCGTCGAGGAGAAAGTCGCGCCACCCTGCGGCGTTTCGCTTGCCGAATTCGCGTTGACAGGCGTCTGCGAGGGCGGGGAGTGCGGCCAAGAACTCGGCTTTCTCGGCTTTTGTGTCGATGACGGTGGGATCCCAGTGCAGGTCAAATCGGGGCACACTGGCTGCCAGAAGGTGGCCGCCAGCTGAGAGGATTCTCCCGCGCTCGGGCTCGATGGTCCTCAGTTGCGGAAGCATGGCGTTTCCTGCCTCGTATTGCGGGTCCAGTTGGACCAGCAAAATGCGTGCGACAATGCCTGCTCCGAAGAGGGCAAAACAGGCAAAAAGGACCCAAGCCCGTGTGGCCATATGTTCTGTGCGCTTCACGGTGCGGTTGGATTGGCGTCAGGCAACAAAACAGGGGGTGAGTCGGGGGCGGTCAGGCTCACGTCGGCCATGGCCTCATCGAGGCGACTCCTTTGGATCTGGGACTCGAATCGGCCGCGGAGGGCTTGCTCGTGGTGGCGGAGGTTCCGCACTTCTTTTCGGCCTTCCTTGATGGCCCTTTCGTCATACTCGTAACGGTATTCGAAATAGATGTAACCGATGAAGAGGGCGCCGAGGAAAGCGGCAAAGGGGAGGTGGCGGAGAACCTCGGGACCGCCGAGCCACTCTCCAGTGAGTGAGTTCCGAACCGGTGCGAAGGCGCGCCTTAAAGCCTCGCCAATGCGGTTCGGCTTTCGTGCTCTTGTGCGTGACTTCGGGGTGTCGGGGTCAAGTGGCTTTGCGTGCGAGTGAACCTTGTGTTTTCGCCTGGCCTTCTTGTCTTGGGGTTTCGACGCGATGTTCCGAACGAGCTGTTCTTGGGGCGTGAGGCGACGGTTGGCCTTTTTCCGGTCGTTGGATTTGCGTCGTCCCTTCATGCTGCGAGGGTGTTGCGGGCCGCGACACGCAGGCGTGCACTTCGCGACCGTGGGTTGCGGACCATTTCTTCAGCGTCGGCCACAATGGCCTTGCCGGTGACCTTGTCAAATGGGACAAGTGCGCGGCCGTGGAAATCCTTTTGGATGTCGCCTTCTAAGTTTCCGGAACGCATAAACCGCTTGACCATCCTGTCCTCGAGGCTGTGATAGCTGATGATGACCAACCGTCCGCCGGGGTGCAGCAAACTCAGGCTCGCGCGCAGCAGGTCGGCCAGGGCGCCGAGTTCGTCATTGACGGCGATGCGCAATGCTTGGAACGCTTGGGCCAAGTATTGGTTGCGTTTTTTGGGCGGTGCGAGTGGGGTCAGGACCTTGTGGAGCCATCCAGTGGAAAGCGGGGCGCTCTGGTCATCTGAGAGGGCTTTTTCGATGGCGCGTGCTGCCTTGTGGGGCTGTGGAAGCTCCCCGAATTGACGCAGGAGCTGGGTCAACTCGCTTGCCTCCATCCTCCTTAGCAAAGCGTCGGCTCCTTCTGGGAGGCGCGGGTCCATCCGCATGTCGAGCTCACCGTCACCACGGGTACTGAAACCGCGTTCCTGTGCGTCAAATTGATGAGAGCTGACGCCCAAGTCTGCGAGGATGCCGTCGACGTGTTTTACCCCTTGGATCCGCAGGAAATTCGATGCGAACCGAAAGTTTTCGGGGATGAGTTGGAATCGGGGGTCTTCTGGAACATTGTCGGTTGCATCCGGATCGCAATCGAACCCAAAAAGGCGGCCCTCCGGCCCGAGGCGGTCGAGGATGCCACGGCTGTGTCCACCACCTCCAAAAGTGCAGTCCACGTAAGTCCCGGCGGGCTGCAGTGCCAGCCCTTCGAGGGCGGCGTCAAACAGCACCGGAACGTGATACGTGGTGGACATCAGTTGCGGTCGGTGTCTTTGGGGTTTCTCGCCGGGTCGATGTCCTGGCGAACTTTTTCAGCGAGGGAGCCGAAGTCGAAATCTTCCGTTTCTCCCAGCACTTGCTTTTCGAAACGGGCCTTGGACCAGATCTCGATTTTCTCACCCAATCCCGTGACGACACAGTCGCCGGCCTTTCCGGGCTTGAGGCCGGCATGTCCGATAAGGGCGGCGGGCACCAACAGGCGGCCGGAGCTGTCGACTTCGACCAGTGTCGCCCCCTTCATGAATTTCCGCTGGAAAAGCTGGTGGTTTCGGTCATACCGGCTCAGGCGAGACATCTCTGCGTTCACCTTGTCCCATTCCGGCTTGGGGTAGACGACCAGGCAGCCCTCGAAGATGTCGCGGTTCACGACCAGCCCATCGTGCAACACGCGGTCAAGCTGCTTGCGCAGTTTGGCCGGGAAGCTGACGCGGCCTTTGGCATCAATCCGGCAGTGGTATTCTCCGAGGAGGTTGAGCATGGTTCAATGGGCACTCGCCCATCCAAAAGTAGCTGCTTTCTCCCACGAAATCCCACAAGACCCCACAATCCGACACTTTGTTGAAAAAGTGTCTTTGTTCGTGGGTGATTGAATTCAGCCTTATTTTCATTAAAATATTGAAAATCAATTCTTTGTAAATGTTTTTTTCGCCCTTTAGAAAGGTGGGAGATTGTGGGGTGTTGAGGGCCATTAACAATCGGTGGGATGGGTGTTGTCCACACAGGGAACTTCATTGACCTCCCGAGAGAACCGGAAAGGGGGGGGCGGTGTCTCTTTCTTTGTTTACCACGCCTATGGAACAGGATTTGATCACTTCCGGCGATTTTCGCTACGTCCAGAGTGCCGAAGAGGGCACGCCCCTCATTTTGCTGCACGGCCTTTTCGGTGCCCTCAGCAACTTCGAGCACCTTTTTTCCCATTTCGCCGGAAAAATGCGGGTCATCATCCCCATGCTCCCCTTGTATGACTTGCCATTGGCCACAACCAGTGCCAAGACACTGTGCAAGCACGTGGAGAAGTTCATTGACCACCTTGGCCTGAACAAGGTTCATCTGCTCGGCAATTCACTCGGTGGGCATGTGGGGTTGATTTACACCAAGCGCAACCCAGACCGCGTGGCGTCTTTGACCTTGACCGCGAGCAGTGGCCTCTATGAAAATGCCTTTGGCAGCAGCTTCCCGAGGCGTGAGGACAAGGAGTTCATTCGAAACAAGGTGGGGGAGACCTTTTACGACCCCAAGCACGCCGATGACGCACTGGTAGACGAGTGCTTTGCGATCGTCAATGACCGGAATCGGGTGCTGCGAATCTTGGCCATTGCCAAGAGCGCCATTCGACACAACATGTCGAAGGACCTGCCTGCCATGTCTCAGCCCACCTGTTTGATCTGGGGGCGCAACGACACCATCACCCCACCGGAAGTGGCGAATGAGTTCAAGGCCCTACTCCCGGATGCGGACCTCCATTGGATTGACGAGTGCGGCCACGCGCCGATGATGGAGCATCCAGAGCCGTTCAACCGCATATTGTCTGATTGGTATGAGCGTCGCGGAATACTCGGTTGACGACCCCAAGTTTGTCAAGTCCAGTGCAAAGCGGCAGGAATGTCCCAAGGCGGACAGGCCTGAGTACGCCTTCATTGGACGGTCCAATGTGGGCAAGAGCTCGTTGATCAACATGTTGACCGGTCGAAAGGCCTTGGCCAAGACCAGTTCGACCCCGGGCAAGACGCAACTCATCAATCACTTTTCGATGAGCACGGCAGGCAAGGCGTGGTATCTGGTCGACCTGCCGGGAATTGGCTATGCCAAGGTGTCCAAGAAAGACCGCTTCTCTTGGGAGCGCACATCGAGGGAGTATCTGACCAAGCGGGAAAACCTGATGTGCATCATGATGCTCCTTGACTCTCGGTTGCCACCGCAGAAGATCGACCTCGAGTTCATGGCATGGATGGCGGAAAACGGGCTGTCTTTCACCATGATTTTCACGAAAGTGGACAAGTTGACCATTGCTGATCGGGCGGCTTTTTTGCCGCGCTACACCGAGCGGATGCTCAAACAGTGGTCCGCCATGCCGCCACATTTCGTCACGTCTGCAGAAAAGGGAGACGGCCGGCAAGACGTACTCGGGTTTATCGCGCAGACGAACCCCATTTATCGAAAGCCTCCAGAAGAGGAGGTGTAGTCAGTTGGATTTGGGGCCCACGCCGATTCGCTCGGCAAGCTCGGTCGTGAATCCGCGGATGGCACCGGCGGCCCGCTCGTCTTGGGTAGACCGTTCGAGAGCGTCGGCCAAGGTCATCATCGACTGGCACACAAAGATTTTCATTTCATCCACAGTCATGTCCTTGTCCCAGAGGTCGATGCTCAGGGCCTCGTTTCCATTCCACACGCTCAACGCAAAGGCCTTGGCCTCGGCGTTGGCGATGCCTGCATCGCTTGCGGACCAACAAATGGAGGTCGGGACCTTGTTCTCATCGGTACTGACGTTGAGTTGGATCACTGAGGTGTGAGAATCGGACATGCTTGCAAGTTCGCTTCTTGAGATTAACTCCCCGGACTGTAAGCCTGTAAAAACGGAAGGACCTCTTGTTGGTTCATGAGGCCGGGCAAATCCAGCTCAGTCCTCCGTGCCATGAGGTCTTCAACCCAGCGCAGACCAATGAACCATCCGAGCCGATCTGGACTCTCCTGAGGAATTGCGCCGGCTTTGGTAAATGGCGCATCGGATGTCCAGCGTTGGATGTCCATCTTGTTGCGGTTGTACAAAACCGCTTCCTGACGGAGCTCTGTCCAAAGTGTCCGCTCATTTTTCACCGCCCAATTCCATTCTTCAGGGGTCCAATTCAAGAGGGCGTGAGGGGGGATGTCTGGCGCGAAGCATCGGGTGAGATACAGCACTTTGCCCCAATACAGAAGTTCTTCTGACAGCCGGCCCTGGGGGTCGTAGTGCTGGTCTTGGAAGTGCACGAGCAACCACCCCCTGAGGGCATCGCCGACCAAGTGGTCCGGCACCATTCGCTCTTGCATGTAGCGCGGGTAAATGCTGGGGGGGAGGCTTCGCACCGATGGGTGTTCTGCACCCAGGAAGAACTCACAACCAATCAAAAGCAGGTCATCGGTGGGGTAGACGCTGTAGTTGAACCCTGTAAAGGCGAGGTCGATCGCGGGCACTGGTGCATCGGGAAAGTGCGCGCGCCAGCGACCGAATGCCTCGGACAGTTGATTCAATCCAAGGTCCAGTTTCCCCGGTTTGGCCAAGATGCTGTCGATGCCCTGGACGCCGATTTGGGTGCCTTCAAAGTGGATGAAGGTGGACCACGCTGTGTCCAGCAGGGTGTGTTGAATTTGGTCTTTGGGTGGAAAAGGGCCCAGCTTAAGGATGTCCCTGATCAATGGGCCCAACGCGGGCTCGGCTTCAGATGAAATCGGGAGTGGGTCCTGATGCAAGATGGACATCCAAGTGTCGGTCACAGAGATGTCCATCGTGGCTGGCGGCACCCGGAACCGTTCGTAGTCTCCTTTTTCATGGGTGCAACCCGCAATCAGGATAAGGGCAAGCCATATGGGAAAGGCCTGGACTAGGTGCCTTTGGGTTCGTGGGGAAATGAATGGACGCATCGCAGGTGTAAAAATGTGCAGATGTCTTCGGGTTCATTCGGATTCGGCATGCATTTTGCCGACGGAAGGACGTTCGTCAACCCAATATGCCCATGGCCATTCGCAAGACACCCACTTTTCTTCTGTTCCTCGCGGGCTTTCTGATGACCCTTAACGGGTTGGCTCAGGATAACAACGCGGTTTCACTTTCAGGTCGCACACGCTATGATGAACCCCGTTTTCGGATGGGGCTCCATTTGTTGCCTTCGATTTCATGGCTTGACGCTCGTGATGCGCATACGCTCACAGATGGATCCATTGGGAGATTCGGTTTTGGCTTCACTGCCGACATCATGTTTGCCGACAATTATGCGATCGGAACGGGGATCAATGTGTTTCGGAATGGAGGAAAGTTCACCTCATTTGAACGCGTGACGGGCCACCCCGTGGATGCTTCAAATGACAGTCTTGAGTTCATCGTGCAGCGCGACAGGAAGTTGACCCAGCATTGGGTGGAATTACCCGTGACGTTCAAGTTCCGGACCCGAGAGATTGGCCACATTACCTATTGGGGACAATTCGGATTGGGATTGGGATTGAACCTGCGCGCCACCGCCGACGACCATGTGTCCTACTTGTATCGAGGAGCTGAAGTTGCCGGAGTGTCTTCTTGGATCTCCGAGGTGGAGATCAACCCGCAGGACGTGACGGATGTTCCGGTCGAAGATGAGGTTGCCTTGTTGAGGGCATCCATGATTGTGGGCCTCGGGATTGAATACAACCTCAGCGGAAAAACGGCCCTGTTGCTGGGAGCGACATTTAACAATGGCCTTTTTAACGTGGCAAACAACCGGAATTTCAGTTCGAGCTTGGAGCGGGAACACCTTGAGCCTTTGACAGTTGATGGTGTTCTGGATGGGGTGTCACCAGAGGGCTACAACAGAAAAATGGTGGACAATGCCATCCTTTTGAGTTGTGGGTTGTTGTTCTGATATGGGCTTGCATTTCTCTCGCGCGATTGATGCCCCCGGCGCTGCTGATTACATCGTCGGGTGGATGGGTGATTACTTGAAGCGGTCTGGTTTGGACGGTTGGGTTGTGGGGGTCAGTGGCGGAATTGACTCTGCAGTGGCCTCCTCCCTTGCTGCGAAAACGGGGTGTCCAACCACCTTGCTTCGGATGCCGATTCACCAGGCTGCGGATCAGGATGCGCGGGGTGCACATCACATTGCATGGCTTGAGGAACACCATGAGAATGTGTCGTCCCTCGAGGTGAATTTGACCTCGCCTTTTGACGGTTTGTCTCTGGCGCTGTCACAGGCAAGTGGCGCTCCCTTTGGCGGCTTGTCATTGGCCAATGCAAGGGCCAGGTTGCGGATGACCACACTGTATGCCGTGGCTGCAGAGCGCAGGGCATTGGTGGCAGGCACGGGGAACAAGGTGGAGGACTTCGGTGTGGGCTTCTACACCAAATACGGCGATGGAGGGGTGGACATCAGCCCCATTGCGGACCTCTTGAAAAGTGAAGTGTACGCGTTGGGTCGAGTCCTTGGCGTGAACGAGGACATCTTGAATGCGGCACCGACAGACGGGCTGTGGGGAGATGACCGCACTGATGAGGACCAGTTGGGCGCCACCTATGACGCATTGGAATGGGCCATGCAGCAGGTTGAAGCTGGACGGACATTGGCGGACTTCCCGTCGGGTTCACGCGAAGCTGAGGTTTTGGACATTTACCTCAGACACCATGCGGCAAACCGTCACAAAATGGACCCCATTCCGGTCTGCACCATTCCAGCGCATTTGTTCAGTTGACACATGGGGCTGTGCGGCCCCGACGTTGTTCCTCGGTGGATTCAGCCGTAGCAGTCGGTGAGGAATTGACCCCGGTTCTTGAAGTCTTGGAGGGTCACAAGTGCTTCATGGGTTGGAGGGATTGTCTTGGATAATGAAGGAGTTGATGATGTCTTCGGCACCGCTTTCTGGCATTTCAAAAAGCAACTCATAGAGGCGCTTTCCATTCACCTTGTTTTGAAGAGAGATGGTGTTGTTGTTGTCATAAATGGCGTTCCAGTTGCTGCGAATGCCATTCCAGAAATCGGCGTTGGACGCCCAGTAGTCGATGGAGGGCTTGCAGTTCTCGTCGGGAATGCGGGTGTAGATGTTCCGGCCTTTTTCCTCAACGAGGATGTTTTCACCCGCTTCGAGAAATTGCACCTTTTGATTGTCCTGTTCGTGAACCCAGCCCTCGGCTGTGATTTCATGACGGTTGAGTCGGTCCATGACGTCGTAGTCACTTCGCTTGGTGTATTCTCTGCGTGGCAGTGGGGTACGTGATGCGGCTTCCCAGAAGTGTTTTCCATCGACATGCACCCAAGTTCCAAGCCCCGAATAGCGCGGACTGTCGTCGACTTGATAGACGCTTTGGAGCCAGCACTTTTTGCCGTTCTCCTTTGACACTGGAACAAAGTTCCAGGTGCGGCCTTGCTCGTATTGCATCATGCGGTCGGGCTGATAGTCCCAATCCTGTCTCCAGTGCTTCACGACGTAATCACCCATGGTCAGGAGATGCTGCAGAACGATGTGCCCTTTGGCCACTTCGACAGGCTGCACCCATTCTGTTGCTGTCGCTGTGTAGTTGTCGCGGAAGGTGTAGTTGGTGTCGGAGGCAAAGGTCTCGGCAAACTCAAACGTGATGGCGTAGCAGCCACACATGTCGAGGATGGCATCGGAGTCAGCCTTGGATTGGGCAGACACTGCAACAGGCAATGCAATCAACCCGGCGAGGATGAAGTGAGTGAATTTCATGATTGGGTATTGGGGATGTAGAGCAGGTGACGCCACTTGGGCCAATAGCGAAACAGCAAAGCGGTGTTGGCCACCATCATGCAAGCGGTGAAGATGAGTTCGCCCACCTCTTCAGGTTCCAGCACTGCGTGAAACAGGAAAACATTGAGGGTGATGGGCCAAAGGATCGCACTGCCCAGGAATTGCATTGGCCGAATCAGAAGCATTGCGGCGCCCAGCATTTCAAGCACGCCAATCAATTCCCAGAGGTAGCCTGTGGCTTTCATTCCTCTGATGTAGTCTCGGCGCTTTCGCACGTGGGGGTTGGACATCACTTTAGCACAGTTGGTCTCGGCTTCGCCATGCGCTTGGGTCGCTTCTGGTGCATTTTCTCCTTCAGTGCTTCTCGATGTTGTGACTTGCTCTGCGGTTGCATTGCTGAAATGAGGCTTGAGTTTCATCCATCCGTGCGATGCCATTGGATACGCCAAAAAGAGTGTGGCTGCCATCCAGGTCAAACGAATCAAAGCCGAAACAACGCGTGTTTTCACGATGCAAAAAAAGCGGGCGTCTTTGAGGGCAGGCATCCCCTTTTCGCGGTAAATTAGAATGGGTCTAAATAAGTCTCATGAAATGGGTGTTTTGATCTGTGGTCGTCAGACAACATGATTTGACAGTGCCATTTTGGGTCCCTGGCTTTTTTGTTGGCCTGCGTGACAACATTCCGTTGAAACCTTCGGGAAGGGCTTCCCGTATGGTGGGCAGCCGGCAACATTCCGGCCAACCACAAACATGTTGACCAGTTTGCCCAGCGGTGCCTTTGCGGTGCCAAGTAAAGAAGATGCCCGCCTGTGGCGTGCATCTCTATTTCAGCATCTCGATGGTCTTGCCTTGAGCATCCTTTGTCCAGTTTTGAAGGAGCGGGGGATTCTCGATGCGCTTGCCTCTGAATCAGAAGTGGACGTCGATGATCTCGCCGCTCGCTTGGGGGCCAACCCAGGTTACTTGAATGTGGTGTGCAGGTTGCTGTCATCTCAGGGATGGCTGGTTCGCGAAGCGTCTCATGATCGGGTTCGTTTCTCGCGCTCCAATAAGCCAGGGTGGTCTGAATGGGTTGCGGGCATTTCCTCCGCGGCTCCGGTTCGGGATTGGCTTGCGGCTGCTGAGGGGATGTGGAACCGGCCTGATGACGCGTGGTCCAAAGAAGCGGAGATTGCGTGGATCAATGCAGTGAAGGCGTTTGAACGTGCAAAGGGTACGCCTTGGGAATCGCATGTTGAAGGGGCACTCGTGGCCCCTTGGCTCGTGTCCATTGGAACGGCTCACGGAACCGCTGCAATGGCGGATTGGAGAGAACTTGATTTGGCCTTGAATGGGATGCACCCTTCGCGGCGGGAGGCGGCGATTGGGGCTTTGAATGCGCTTGGGTTTATGGGCACGGAACGGGGGTCATTTTTCCTCGCGCGTGCTGCGGCTTTTGGTGTGACGACATCGTATATCCGAACCTTCCTCTGGGCGGATGAATTGCTTTTTGGAGATGGGGGAAGGCTGTGGCGCACTGAGCCAGGCGATGCGGAAATCCACGTGGACAGGACATTGAACGTTTGGGGCAGCGGCGGAGCCCATGGCGCGTATTTCCGACACTTGGATGAAGTGGTTCGCTCCATTTTTGATGCGCCGTTGGCGAGTCAGCCCAAAGGGCTTTGCGATATGGGTTGCGGCAACGGAGCCTTGCTTCTGCATCTGGAAGATTTCATTCGACGGGAAACGCTTCGCGGCAGGCACCTTGAGACCCACCCTTTGGTTTTGGTAGGTGCGGATTTTAATCAAGCTGCACTGGATGCCACATCTGAACACTTTGTTCAAGAAGGGGTCGCCGGTCATTTTCTTTGGGGAGACATCGGTGACCCCGATCGTTTGGATCGGGATTTGAAACAGGCCCACGGCGTGGCCCTTGGGGACCTGCTCAACGTCCGTTCTTTTCTCGACCACAACCGCATCTTCAACCGGCCCAGTGCCCAGCGAAAGGCGTGGGCCGCAACAACGGGCGCCTATGTGTTCCGTGGCGAGCGGTTGCTTGCCAGAGATGTCGAGCAGAGTCTTAAGGAACATTTTGAAAAGTGGCAGCCCCATGTTGCTCGCTTTGGGCTGTTGGTCATCGAGTTGCACACGATGTCTCCGGCAGAAGCGGCAGAGCGTCACGGTCGGATGCCCGCCACAGCATATGATGCTACGCACGGTTTCACGGATCAGTATATCGTAGAAGTGCCCGTTTACGACGCCATGGCTGCGGAGGCGGGATTGCGCAAGGTGGAGTCTTTGTCTCGGACCTTTCCCCGGTCTCTCCCGGCCACAGTAAGCCTTCGTTATTTCCGTGGAGAAAGCTTGGGCTGACTCGCCATTCTGGCGGTCGACCTTGGCTGCCTCGGTCTATTTGGATTGAGTCTAAATAAATACCTCAATGGGGGGATGTCGGGCACGGAGGACCTGTCGTTGGTTTGTGTCGTGTTGCAGCTTCCCGTGCTTGATTTGCCACAGGGGGTGCGCCCACGACGGTGGGGCCTCCAACAGGAAGTGAATTGATTCAGCCCGGACCCTTTGGTCCGGGCTGGCTTTTTTATTCCTCCTTAAGAATTGTCCATGGGTGGCGAATTGTGCCTCCATCTGCCAAACTCAGCACCACAGTGTATTGACCTGGACTGAGAAAATCGTCACCGTCGAGGCTGCGCGGCACAAATGCAAGGGTTTGCCATCCGCGACGAATGGCTTTGAATTCAGCTTGGGAGATCACTTGGCCGGTGCTGTCTTCGGTTGAAATCTGGCAATCGCCACCTCGGGGAAGGAAGACGTTCAGTTGCACTTCCGGTTCCCAAGGGTCGCCCCAACCATAGCCGCGGTTGCCCCATCCTTCCCGCCATTCCAATTCGTCGGGTGCATTGAATTGTATTGTGGTCATGTCCACTTTTGACCCTTCGCCGAGGCCTTCTGTGAGGGGGGCGATGTCCATCACCCATATGCTCCGGCCGTGGGTGCCAATGATCAGGTCATCTTCTCGTTCTTGGATGATCAGGTCATGTACAGGTACTCTGGGAAGGTCGGGGTGTGCCATCGACCAGGTTTGGCCAGCGTCCATGGAGACATACAGGCCGCCATCTGTTCCGCAAAAGAGCAGGCCCTCCACATCTTCGGATTCGGCAAGGGCGTTGATGGGTTCTGTAGGCAGGCCATCGACTTTGTTCCCGGTTCCCCCCAGGCGCGTCCACGTGTTGCCTGCGTCTTCCGAGACGAAGAGGTAGGGGGAGAAGTGATCGTGACGGTAGCCATTGAAAGTGGCATAGAGTCGGTCTGCCGCATGGTGAGACCACAGGACTTCAGAGATCCATAGCGAGCGGTTGGGCGATGCGTTCGGAGCGGGTGGGGTGCGGTCCTCCCAAGTGTAGCCTCCGTCCATGCTCGTGTGGAGCAATCCATCATCGGAACCGACGGCGAGCCGGCCAAAGCGGAGGGGGCTTTCATTCAGCGAGGTGAGTGACCCGAAGGGAACATTTCCCTTCCGCGGCCCTCTGGTCAGATCGCCAGACATTGCTTCGAAATCCTCTCCTTTTGCCAAGGAACGGTGTACCCGGTTTGATGCCATGTACAAGACGTCTTGGTGGTGGCGTGACAGGAAAATGGGGGTTTGCCAATTCCAACGCAAGGGGGTTTCACCCAGTGTGTGCTTTGGGTGCAGATAGGCACGGTCGCCAGTCTGCTTGTTGGACCGCGCGTACCATCCGAATTGTGATCCTGTGTAGACCGTTTCGTTGTCGCGGGTGTCGACTTGGATTTGCATGCCGTCTCCACCGTTGAGTCGGTCGTAGGGGTAGTCTCCGGTCTGGTGCCATCGGGGGCTCGCTTCGTAGCCGCTCGGGCCGCGCCAAGTGCCGTTGTCTTGCAGGCCACCATAGATGCGGTAGGGTTCTGCGTTGTCCACTGCGACAGCATAGAATTGGCCCACCGCTGGCGAATTGCAGGAGGTCCAATGCTCTCCGCCGTCAAAGGTGACGTTGATGCCGCCGTCATTGCCATTGATTAGATGCAGGGGATTGGCAGGGTTGAACCAGATGTGGTGGTGGTCGACATGCACGTTGTCTTGGGCGATGGAGGACCAATTGGTACCGCCGTCGGTGCTTTCTAGCAAGGGGACACCGCCGATCACCAGGTGGTCTTCGTCAGTGGGGTCCACCTCGATGAGCCCGAAATAGTAGCAATAACTGTAGCACACGTCATCAAGGCCCTCTTCGTGGGTTCGGATCCATTGGGCGGCGGACGCACCATCGGGGCCGCGGTGGACGGTTTCGCCTTTGAGCAGAGGCTGTGCTTGCCAACGGTATACCTCGGCCCCGATGATGGGGGGGTTAAACATTTCGGCATTGGCGTCGCCGAGGAAGTCAGCGAGTGCCTCAGGATCGAGATCGCCATCGGCCACACTTTGGAACAGACTCTCAGCATTGGCGTCTTCCGGGAAGTCATTGCGCTCGAGAAAATCAGTCAAGGCAGCTGTGTCCAAGGCTGCAAATTCTTTTGCCTTCATGTCCCGGAAGTCCTTGGCTTCTAGCTCGTCTTCTTTCTCTTCATTCTCCGTTTCTGGTTTTTCGTTTTGGTTATCGACCATCACGTACAGGCGGTTTGCGCCAGAGTGGTGGGCCAGGCCAATTCTCCCGATGCCCTTTTCAGCTGGAAAGCCATTGGCTTCTGTCGTGAGTCGAATCCAGCTGGCGCCACCATCGTTGGATTCAAAGACGCCGCTTCCAGGCCCTCCCTCGGTGAAGTCCCACGCGCGGCGGGTGCGGTCCCACAAGGCCACGTACAAGTGGTTTTGATTAGCGTTATCCACCACCACATCCACTGCACCTGCTGCCGGCCTTCCGGTTTGCGTGCCGTCCAGCAGGAGGTCCCAACTTCCGCCGGCTTCGGTCCACCTGTAAAGACCACGCTGTCCAGGGGATTCATTTTGATAGAGTGCGCCGAGGACCGCTGCATAGACGTTCCCTTCCGGTGTGAGTTCGATGCGTCCGATGTGATGGCTTTCGGTGAGCCCCATGTGCTGCCAGGTTTTGCCCCAGTCTTGGCTGCGGTATACGCCAATTCCCGCATAGCTAGAGCGGGAAGAATTGACTTCGCCAGTGCCCGCCCAGAGAGTTTTGGAGGTCCAATCCACGGCGATGGCACCCAAGAAGATGACGGTCTCGTGATCGAAGAGCGATGTGAATGAAGTGCCATGGTCTGTGGTGTGCCAGAGTCCCCCTGTTGCATAGGCCACCACAAATTCAGAGGGGTCAGCGGGGTTGACAGCGAGGTCCACGACACGCCCGCTCATGACGGTGGGCCCGCCGCAACGTAAATTTAAGCCTGCAGTCCATGAGGCGGCGTCCAGCGCGGCATGGGCCTTTCCTGCTTCAAAGCGGTCAGAAGCCGGTGTTGGGGCAATTGCGTCCGTTTGGCGTCCGCGCTGGGCGTTGGCATTGGCAAACCAAAACAGGGCGGCCAACAAAAGGGTGTGGCGTAGGGTCATTGCAGCTTGGGGTTGTTGAGGTGGCGATTTGCGTCGCGCCGGGTCTTTTTTTCGAGGTTGCGCTGAAAGGCCTCGCTGAGGTTGATTCCGGTCTGGTTGGCCAGGGCCACGAGAACCCACAGCACATCGGCCATCTCGTCGCCTAGGTCAAGTTCGGCGTCGGAGGGCTTTTCGCTTTGGTCGCCATATCGACGGGCGATGATGCGGGCCATTTCTCCAACCTCTTCAGTGAGGATGGCCATGTTGGTGAGTTCGCTGAAGTACCGGACACCGATGGAGGTAATCCAGTCGTCCACTTGTGCCTGCACCTCTTTTAGGGTTGGGGATTGAGGGGTCATTCTTTGTTTCGGGTGTCCATGGTGATGGTGATGGGACCGTCGTTGATGAGGTCCACCTCCATCATGGCGCCAAACCGGCCGGTGGCGACAGGGCGTTTGAGATGGTCCTCCAGTTGGCGGACGAACCGTTCGTAGAGGGGGATGGCCGTTTCGGGTCGCGCTGCGTGCACGAAGCTGGGCCTTGCGCCTTTCTTGTATTTGGCGTGAAGTGTGAATTGGCTTACGACCAGTGCTCCTCCGTCGATGTCGGTCAGGGTCCGGTTCATTTTGCCTTCATCGTCGGAAAAAATCCGCAAGGCGGCCACCTTGGCGGCCAGCCAATCTGCATCGGCCTCCGCGTCCTCAGCATGAACGCCGAGCAACACCATCACGCCGGTTCCGCATGTGCCGATGGTTTCGCCATTTGTGCGCACTTCGGCTCGGCTTACCCGTTGGACCACGACTCTCATGCGGGCAAATTAACCGCGAAGGTGTTGGGTCCACCTTGAGACGGTCTCGAAAGCCTGGTTTGCGTCCATCCAACTCTGCACCGTCCAATCCTCAAGAAACTGCGCGGGGCCGCCCCAACCGGATCCCAGAATGAATGACAGGGCAATTCCGTAGCCGAGAAGAAACGCGGTGGGCAGGAATGCGATCGTGAAGCCCCGTCCTGCAACACGGAAATCTGTTTGTCGTGGATGCAGTTGACGAAGGTGGCCTGCAAGGCTGATTCCGAGCAGAAGTCCATACAATGCCCATTCGATTTTTTTGGGCAGGCCCATCATCTGGACGAGCGCGATTTCGGCCAGCAAAAGCAGAGGGATGAAATAGGGGGCGAGATAAAGGAGCCAGTGGCCGGGAGGTTCGAATAAAACGTGTCCGCTTCCGTCTTCTCTCACCTTCATTTCTCGCACGGGAATCAAGGTTATCATGGCCACCATCGCGTGCAGGGCCTCATGCTCGATGGTGGTGATGAAACGTCCCCATCGGGCGTGTTTCCACCAGAAAAACCACAAGGTCACGGTGGCGGCCAGGGAGAGCCACAGGGGCCACCATGATTCGATGTTGAGGGAGCGGGCAAGAGACAGCACTCCCCGCCCAGCAGCAGGCAGACCTATCACGGCGAGCAAGCCCAAGGGCCATCGCAGGATGCTGAGTCCGATTCGAATGGTGTTCCTCAAGGTTCGATTTCAGGGGCTTCGATGCTGACGTCGACATTCTCGGCTGAAGGCCAGCGTATTTGAAGCCATTCCGTCATGGATGCTTCGAGCGCCATTTTGGATGCGGCGGTCAGCGAATCTGTCCACCCGATGACCAAGCGGTCTGTGCTGGTCACATTTTCCATACCATCGCGGGTTTCAACGGAAATTCGCCCCCACTGAACAGATGCGACTTGCGGTTGAAAAGCGAGCAGTTCATTTCCGAGACTGGCTGGGAGTTGGGCGTCTTGGACGCGCCTGAACTCACCCTCTACCAAGGTCAGTTGGGCACGCAACTGAGAGAGCTCTTTGTCTTTGGCTGAGAGATCGCCATAGCTGCTCATCATTAGCTCGACTTGTTTTTGGAGGTCTTCGATGTCTGCTTCGTCTATGCTTGTTCGGAAGACGGACAAGGCCACGTGCGGGTGGGTATAGGCCAATTGTTTACGCCACTCTTGCTCTTGTTCGTCGGATATGGGGCGGCCGAGGATTTCCACTCGCAGTTCGGGCGGATCGAGGGTGCGGTCGATTTGGGAGCTGACGGAAGTTCCCATCAGCTTCATGTTGTTTTCGACAAATTCTCGCAAGGCAGCATCTTCTCTGCTTTCGACCACGATTCCGAAGAAGATCCATGCCGATGGACCGAGGAGAGCGAGGAAGAGCAGTGCGGACAAGCGCTTGTATTTCCGTTCCACGGCGGGTTCGATGTAGTTCAGTGTCGGGAAACGGAGGTACCGGACCACCACCCAAGTCGACAGGGCAATCAGGGCCGTGTTGATGAGGAAGAGGTAGAATCCGCCGAAGAGGAAGTTCCATTCGCCATTGGCCAGTCCGTATCCGGCGGTGCACAAGGGCGGCATCAGTGCGGTTGCAATGGCCACACCAGGAATGACGTTGGACTTTTCCTTTCTGGAACCGGCGAGGATTCCGGCGAGGCCGCCAAACAATGCCACCACCACATCGAGTAGGGTGGGCTGGGTGCGCGAGAGCAGCTCGCTTGATGCTTCGTTGAGGGGCGATGTGAAGAAATACAGCGCGCTGGTCAAAATGGAAATCCCCACCGCGATGCTGAGGTTGCCCAAGGCATTTTTGAACGTTCCGGCATCATTCGTGCCCAATCCGAGTCCGAGTCCCATGATGGGTCCCATGAGCGGACTGATGAGCATGGCGCCAATCACGACTGCTGCAGAGTCTACGTTGAGTCCAATGGAGCAGATGACGATACTGAATACCAAGATCCACAGATTGAATCCCCGGAATTCAATGTCTTTTTTGATGCCGGAGATCGTCTGTTCAGAATCGGCCAAGTCGATGATTCTGAATCGCGAAATGGCCAACGGGCGGAGCAGATCGGAAATGCTGCGCAGGACGCTTGATTGTGCGTCCGGTTGGTTGGATTTCGTTGTTCCTTCGTTTCCGTTTGGCTCGGTTGGCTTTGGGTGTTCCTCGTTGGACATGTGGATGTTCTGCGAAAAGGCGTGTACAAAGGGCCCTTGTCCCAAGTGTGAACATAGGCGTTCTGGCATCATGGCTCCGTACCTTTGACCAACGATTTCGCACCCCGACCCGTTCGCAACATGGCCCAACGCGCATCCACTGCCCCCGCCACCCTCGAGCAAGCCCAAGAGATGGGCCTGCGCCCCGAGGAATTTGACCAGATTGCCGAGATTCTCGGACGCACTCCCAATTTCACCGAGATGTGCATCTACTCGGTCATGTGGTCCGAGCACTGCAGCTATAAGAATTCCATCAAATGGCTGAAGACCCTCCCGAAAGATGGACCCCATTTGTTGGTCAAGGCCGGAGAGGAAAATGCCGGCATCGTCGACATTGGTGATGGCATCGGCTGCGCTTTTAAGATTGAAAGCCACAACCACCCGAGTGCTTTAGAGCCTTACCAAGGAGCGGCGACTGGGGTTGGCGGCATCAATCGCGACATCTTCACCATGGGGGCACGTCCCATTGCCCAGCTCAATTCCCTGCGTTTCGGCGACCTCGAGAACCCGAAAACGAAGTGGTTGCTCGATGGTGTCGTTCGCGGTATCGGCGACTATGGCAACAGCTTCGGTGTGCCGATTGTGGGCGGTGAGGTGTATTTCGACCCGGTGTACCAGGTCAATCCGCTGGTCAATGCAATGAGTGTCGGGCTGTTGGACAGCAATCGGATCATCAGTGCCAAAGCGGGTGGCCCCGGTAACCCTGTCTATATTGTTGGGTCTGCCACTGGAAAGGATGGGATTCAAGGTGCTTCCTTTGCGTCCAAGGACATCACTGAAGACAGTGCTCAAGACTTGCCTGCGGTTCAGGTGGGCGATCCATTCCAAGAGAAGTTGCTCTTGGAAGCAACGTTAGAGCTGGCTGGCGGCGATGCCGTGGTCGGTATGCAGGACATGGGAGCTGCGGGCATTACCTGCTCTACGTCTGAGATGAGTGGTGGCGGAGGTGTTGGTATGGACATCCGTCTCGACTTGGTGCCCACAAGACAGGCGGACATGGAGCCGTTTGAGATTCTCCTCAGCGAGAGCCAGGAACGGATGCTGGTGGTGGTGAAAAAAGGCCGTGAGGCAGAGATCGAGGCCATCTTCGACAAGTGGGATCTCCATGCCGTGGAAATCGGCGTGGTGACAGAAGGGAACACCCTTCGCTACTTCGATGGGGAGGAGCTGATTGGTGAAGTGCCTGCGGACAGCCTCATTCTCGGGGGTGGCGCGCCTGTTTACGAGCGCGAATACAGTGAGCCGGCCTACCTGAAGGACATTGAGGCGTTTGATATGGCGAGCATCCCGGAGCCGTCGGACTACGTGGCCACTGCCAAGGCGCTTGTCTCCAGCCCAAATTTGGCATCCAAGCGTTGGGTGTATGAGCAGTATGACAGCATGGTGGGCACGGTCAACCGCTCTACCAACCGACCTGGAGATGCTGCTGTGGTGCGCGTCAAGGGGTCCAATAAGGGACTCGTGTTAAGTGTGGATTGCAATGGGCGCTATGTAGAGGCGGACCCGAGAAAGGGATGTGCCATTGCCGTTGCGGAGGCCGCTCGGAACATTGCCTGCGTGGGCGGCACCCCAAGTGCAATTACCAACTGCCTCAACTTCGGGAACCCATACAACCCTGAAGTGTACTGGCAATTTGTCGGGGCCATTCAGGGCATGGGCGACGCGTGTCGCGCCTTTGAGAGTCCCGTGACCGGGGGCAATGTCAGTTTCTACAACCAGACGGTGGATGCAGACGGCACCGCCAAACCGGTGTACCCAACCCCCACCATCGGGATGTTGGGATTGATGGAGGATGCTGATCGGCAGATGACATTGGACTTCAAGGAGAAAGGCGAGCTCATTTTCATGTTGGGGGAGTCCCACAATGACCTCGGTTGTTCAGAGTATCTCGCTGTCATGCATGGCGTGCGGTACAGTCCTGCTCCGCATTTCGACCTTGATTTCGAGGTCAAGCTGCACGCCGCCATCCGGACCATCATCGACCGAAAGCTCGTCGCTTGTGTTCATGACGTTAGTGACGGTGGTTTGTTTACCACTCTGGTGGAGATGGGATCACCTCGCGCCCTTGGCTTCGATGTGGAAAGCGACTGTGAGGTGCGCCTCGACGCCTTCCTCTTTGGGGAGGCCCAAGGCCGCATTGTGGTCACCACGACCGAGGCGGATCAGGAGGATTTCTTGGACGTCCTCTCAGAGGCGGGCATCCCAGTGACGCTTCTCGGTCACACGACCAAGGGCAAATGTGTTATCGATGGCCAGCACTACGGATTCATCTCGGAATATGAGTCTGCGATGGAGACGGCCATTCCTGAAGCGATGGCCCAATAACTTGGGGCAAACACCGTTCCTGTCAAGCGCATGCGCCTTCTTCGCTTCCTCATTAGCCGTGTCTTTTGGATTCAATTGGGTCTGGCATGTGTGTTGGGGGTGCTTGGTTTTGTTTCCCTGAACATTGGATTGCGCGGTTATACACGCCACAGTGAGCGAATTGCCGTGCCCGGTGTGGTTGGTTTGGACCGAGAGGGTGCCACGGCTGTTTTGGAATCGGCGGGCCTGAATCCAGTGGTGATTGACAGCCTTTACAATGCAAAAGGGCAGCCGGGAGCAGTGGTTGAGCAGGATCCGGCCACCGGGGTAGAAGTGAAGGGAACACGAAACGTTTATCTCACGGTTTACAGGTCAACCCCACCCAGTGAACGCCTCGAGATTGAGGAGGGAATGGATGCTGGTGTTGCGCGTATCCTATTGGACGTCAAGGGCTTCTCCTTCCGAGAGCGCTATGAACCCACAGATGATTTGTCCGGTTTGGTGTTGGGTGTCCGAGATGCCAGAGGGGACTCTCTGGGCCCAGATGACCGCTTGCCCAAGGGGGCAGATTTGCTTCTGGTTATTGGAGAACGACTCGAACGGCAGGTGGAGTTGCCTGATTTCGTTGGGTTGACCTTTTCTGAGGCTGTTTCCCTTCTGGAAGAAACGGAACTGTTGCCAGGCCGCTGGCGTTGGTCTCGTCCAGCTTTGGATGGCATAGACAGTCTGCAAGCCGTAATTTCAAGTCAGCTTCCTGAGTTCGTTCCCGGCCGGCGTGTTCGCGTGGGGTCCGAGATTGATCTTGAGATTCTCCTTCCCGAGCCCATCGATGCCAACAGCGAGGAATCCCTTTTCGAATGAACACGTCCCTGTCCTGTCGCTCTTTTGCTTTGCACGCAATCCTGTTGCTCACTTGGTCTGCCTTGTCCCAAGAGGTGGAAAAAGACCTGCAATTCGTCCCTGTTGCAGAATCCCGTTCTGGAGCAACAGGATCGCCTTTGCGCGGCGGTGGAAACTTAAACCTGCCCTTTTTTGATGATTTCGCGTCTCCCACGTTTGCTGGAGAGGGAGGCCCTGAGGCATTGGTTCGGTGGTCAGACGGTTCGACACGGAGAACCATGACCTATGCCATTGATCCGCCCACCATCGGCACGGCCACGTTGGATGGATTGCGGTCCAACGGTTATCCATATGTGTTCAACCCGGAGTCCTATGGATGGGCGGACACCCTCACTTCGGTGTCCATCAATCTTGCGGGCCGCACTCCCGAAGACAACATTCACCTCGTGTTCTTCTATCAAGGGGGTGGACGTGGCAATGCGCCTGATGAGAATGACAGTCTTGTGGTTGAATTCCTCGCGCCTGATGGAGGAGATGAATTGGGCTGGTCACAAGTGTGGTCTGCCCTGGGGGCCGAAATGGACACATTCGCATTGGCTTCCGTGCCTGTGGATCAACTGATTCACCTTCAGGATGGCTTCCGTTTCCGCTTTAGGAATTACGGCGCACAGGGAGGCAATGTGGACTTGTGGCACATCGACTATGTCCTTCTCGACGACAACATCGACCCTGACAACCTCGGGTTTTTCGAGGTGGCCTTTGTGGACCCACGACATGCCCTGACCGAGCCCTACTCGATTATGCCTTGGTCACATTTCCTAGCGGACCCACTGACCTATATGCGGGACAGCATGGAGACCCAGCATCGCAACATGAGCGCTTTCCAGGCCGACAACGTGACCTGTGGCCTTAAGGTTCACAACGCTGTCACCGGGGTCACAGAGGATTTCTTGAATCCCTTTTCGAACACATTTGTCGCGCCGTTCGAGGTGTTTCAAACGCCTTACTATGTTCAGGCCGGTGCCAATGGGGTTGTGCCCAGTGGGTATGCCTTCTCCGATGCAGGAAACGACACAGCGGCCACATTTGAAGTCAGCCTCTATGAGGATGCAATTGGCATTCTCGAGCAGGAGCGCGTTGGGGTTCCCGACAACGACAGCATTGTGTTCGTTCAATCCTTTCGGAATGAATATGCCTATGATGACGGAACGGCTGAGAAGGCATACGGTCTGACCACGGGGGGAGGCAAGTTGGCTGTTCGCTATGACCTGGCTGTCCCCGACACCTTGTACGGACTGGCAATTCATTTCACCCCTTACTACAACGAGCAGTCGAATCTCAATTTTCTGATGCGCGCTTGGGCGGATGACAACGGTGTGCCTGGAGAGGAGTTGGGAGACAATTACCTGTTCCATCAGCCCGCATATTTCACCGATGGCCACGATGTGTTTGCCTACTATGAGTATGATGACCCCATTCCCGTTGAGGAGACCGTGCACGTGGGCATGGTCCAAGAAATGGAGTTTTCCTTGAACATTGGATTGGACAAGAACACCGATTACAATTTCACCCGGGTGCACTATCAGCTTGGTTTGGGTGCGGAGTGGGTGTTGTCCACCATTCCTGGTACCGTGATGATTCGCCCGGTGTTGCAAGCGGGTGTGGATGATGTCTTCGTGTCCATCGAGGACATGGGGTCGGGGGTGCCGACTTCGGAGGCACTTCAGGCTTGGCCAAACCCAGCTCGTGAGCAGTTGACGTTGTCATGGTCTGGAATGGGTCGCCCCATTCGATGGTCGATGTTGGACTTTTCCGGGCGTGTCATGGGCAATGGCCGCTGGCCGCTCGGGGCTGACAGAACGGTCTTGGCTGTGGCCGATGTGCCCCGCGGCATGGCCATGTTGGTTATTGAGACTGCCGATGGCAGGCGCACCACCCGACGCATCGCATTGCACTGATGGCTGAGGAAACCCCAGAGGATACGATACCCGACGGAGATGAGCTGTTTGAGCACCATCGGATTGTTGCTGACAAAAGGCAGAGCCTGCTTCGGGTAGACAAATTCCTCTTTAACCTGTTGCCGAACACCTCGCGAAATCGCCTTCAGATGGCGGCAAAGAGTGGGTATGTGCGGGTCAACGGCAAGGCGGTTAAATCCAATTACAAGGTTCGGCCCGCTGATGTGGTGACGTTGGAGTTGCCGCAGCCCGTTAGGGAATTCGAACTCATCGCTGAGGACATCCCCATTGACATTCGACACGAGGACGTCGATGTTGCGGTGCTGCACAAGCCAGCAGGTTTGGTCGTCCACCCTGGTGTCGGCAATTACACGGGCACCCTTGTCAATGGCCTTCTGCATCATTTTGAACAGCTTCCCACTGCGGAAGGGCAGCCCGCACCCAGACCGGGATTGGTTCATCGATTGGACAAGGACACGACTGGTCTCATGGTCATCGGTAAGACTGAGCATGCGATGGTGTCGCTGAGTGAACAGTTTTTTGAAAGGACCACAGAGCGCCGCTATCACGCGCTGGTATGGGGGGATGTGGCTGAGGATGGAAGTGTTGAGGGGAACATTGGTCGGTCCCGACAGGACAGAAAGGTGCAAGCGGTCTTTTCCGATGGAGAGGAAGGCAAGCATGCGGTGACGCACTACAGGGTCTTGGAGCGCTTGGGCCCGGTGACTTTGGTGGAGTGTAAGCTTGAGACGGGCAGGACGCATCAGATTCGAGTGCACATGCAGTACATCGGACATCCGCTTTTTGGGGACAAGACATACGGCGGGGCTCAAATTGTCAAGGGCTTGCCTTCAGGCAAATACAACCAGTTCATTGCCAACAGCTTCGATATTCTACCCCGTCAGGCGTTGCATGCGAAGTCGCTGGGATTCACACACCCGGGAACAGGCGAGTTCATGCAATTTGAAAGTGAGTTGCCAGAGGACATGACGACGGTGCTCAATCGCTGGCGCCGTTACCTCGGTGCGACAACGAGGTCGTGATCAATGCCCCGACTCGAGGGACTCGAGTTCATTGGTGGTGGATTCCCAATCGTTGAGGGCCTCTTGCAGTGCTGCTTGAACTTTTTCGAATTCGTAGGCCTTCTGTACGGTGGCCATTCTGTCTTCTGGATCCAAGCTGGCCATGTCCTCGTTGAGCTGTTTCTCTTGGCCCTCGAGTTCAGCGATTTGCTTCTCCAGTTTGCTGATGCGGTTTTTGAGTTTGCGAATGGCCTTTTGGTCCGCGTAGGCCTGCTTCCCTTGCTCTTTGGATTCGGACTTCGCCGTGGCCTTGGCTTTTTCTTGGGTGTCTTTGCCGCCTGGCGTCCCGCCGGGACCATCACTTCGGCCCGCCTCGTATGCTGCGATGGTGTCGGCCCGCTTCTCGACGAGAAACTGCTGAATGTCGCCAATGTATTGGCGCAGACCGGTGGGGGTGACCTCGTAGACGAGTTCGGTCAGGCCAGTCAGGAAGTCTCGGTCGTGTGAAACGACAATCAGGGTGCCGTCGTAATGCATCAGCGCTTGCTTCAGCACGTCTTTTGCCTTCATGTCGAGGTGGTTGGTTGGTTCGTCCAGCACCAAGAGGTTGTATGGGTGGAGAAGGAGCTTGCACAAGGCCAGTCTGGCTTTTTCTCCACCGGAGAGGACCTTGACTTTTTTGTCGACGTCTTCACCGCTGAACAAGAAGGCGCCAAGCAGGGCCCGAACCTTTTTTCGGACCTCCCCTTCCGCCTCATTGTCAATGGTTTCAAATACCGTTAAGTCGCCGTCTAGTTCGTCACTCTGGTTTTGGGCGTAGTATCCCACATCCACATTGTGTCCCAATCCACATTCCCCTTCACCTTCTAACTCCCCCAGGAGGATACGGGTGAGGGTGGTTTTGCCGGCACCGTTTTTTCCAACAAGTGCCACCTTGTCTTGGCGCGCGATCATCAGGTCGACACCTTTGAACACCTCGAGGTCCGCGAATCGCTTGCGAAGCCCCTTGGCCTCGACCACCACCTTGCCTGCCCGAGGTGCTGGGGGAAAGCGGAAGCGCATTTCGGCGTTTTCGAACTGGTCGACTTCGATGCGCTCCATCTTGTCTAACTTCTTGATCAGGCTTTGGGCAAAAGCGGCCTTGTTCTTCTTGGCCCTGAACTTGTTGATGAGTTCTTCAGTGTGTGCGATGTCTTTTTGCTGTTGCTTGGCCGCCTGTTCTTGTCTGGCGAACTCTTCTTCACGCCACGCCATGTATTTGCTATAGGAAGCCTTGTGATCGTGCACGCGGGTCGAGGTGATCTCGACTGTGCGGTCGGTTACGTTGTCCAAGAACGTTCGGTCGTGTGAGATGAGCACCATGGCCCCTGGGTATCCTTTGAGGAACCCCTCCAGCCATTCGATAGACTCGATGTCGAGGTGGTTGGTCGGCTCGTCGAGGAGCAGGAGGTCTGGAGCAATGAGGAGCAGTTTTCCAAGTTCGACTCGCATCTTCCAGCCCCCGCTGAACTCGTTCATCTTCCGGTGCATATCCGATGGGCGGAAGCCTAGGCCCTGAAGGATGCGCTGGGTTTGCTCTTCTTTGGCGCCCGTTCCCATCAATGCCAGCTGGTCGTTGGCTTCGCTCAAATGGTCGATGAGCCTGGCATAGGCTTCGCTTTCGTAGTCTGTCCGCTCGGAGATCTCAGCTGAGATGCGTCCGACTTCGGCTTCGAGCTCTTGGTAGATGGCAAAGGCGCTCTGAGCTTCTTCCAGCACAGTGGCTTCCTCGTTGTGTTCCATTTCCTGGGCGAGGTATCCGATTCGATATTCCTTGGGGGTCGATACACCGCCTTCGGAGGGGTTTTGGATGCCGGCGATGATTTTGAGTAGGGTTGACTTTCCTGCACCATTTCTTCCCACCAAGCCAACCCGGTCCTTGTTGCCTACAGCCAACGAGATGTTCTCGAATAGGGTGCGCTCTCCGAAGTGGACGCCGATCTGATTGAGGTTGAGCATGCGCTGGGAGGGTGCAATGAAAAACGCCCACAAAGGTGGGCGTTTCTCGGGGTTCTTTTAGGTCTCTGTTTCAATAATGCCAGAGGTCGTGTTCGATGGTGAACAGCTCGTCTTTGATGCGCTCAGATTCGAGGAGGGCGTCGAGGCCTTGTGCATAGTCAGCAATAGATCGATCGAATACATTGGTTTCCTTGACGATGTAGCTTGAGAAATAGCGCTTCTGGAAGATTTCCTCGAAGGTGCGTCGCTGGGCGTCATTCTCGTAGTTGTAGCACTCCGCATTGGCGAAAACGTAACGGCATTCTGGGTAGTACAACCAGAAGAGGGGGGCGAGGCCTTGAGAGTTGCCTTCATCGTCCTTCTTCTCAATGATGGGGGCGATGCCGATGATGCGCACTTGACGCTGGCTTCTCTGGCGGTCCCACACCCAGTCTTCCTTGACCCTGTATCGGACGATGTCTTGGCTGTTCAGGGAGGTTTCAGCCTCCATAGAACCGATGACTTCACCAGTGACTGGGTCGAACTGGGGAATGATCACCACTGGATTCAACACAGAATCCACTTGAGCTCCGGTATAGGGGTAGCGGAACTCATCGTCATCTCCCGCAGGTCCGGTGCCATATGCCGTCAAAGACCCTTCGACTTCGAGGGCATAACGGATGACATCGAAGAGGTTTTTCCGGTCCTCGATGGGATCCACAGGGAAGTAGAACATCTGGTTGATTTTCTGACGCAGGTCGATGTCCTGCCAGATGCGTCGCACGTACATCACATCCGCCTCGCGCAGGGAGGGGTAGGGGATGACCCGTTTTGTGAGGTTGGTCTCCTTCACGTATGCACCGTCGAGGACGGTTTGCGTTTGTGCCTCAGCCGAGAGAGCGATGGCGAACACGCAGATGAGGGTCGCGAGATGTCGTACTGCTTTCATCATCAGATTACTTTGAGTTTCATGGTGGGCAACGCGCGGTCCGTGCCATCCGGCATGGAGACGACGATATCCTCAATGTACACGACAGATCCCCTTCCGATGGAACGGAAGAGTTCTTTCATGTTCGAGGTCACCAGGTTAGAGTTGCTGCTTTGTTCAACGAAGGTTCCGCCTTTGGTCACAGTGACGTTGAATCGTTTCACCTTGACTTCTACATCAAAGTCGAAATTCTCCATCAAGGCCCCCACAGATGGGGCGTTTTCTAAGAGGACCTTTGTGATGGTCTTGTCCGAAGGCTTCTTGCCTGCAAATCGCGGGGATGGATCTGGAATCCGTTTAACGCGGAATTCTCGGCCTGGTAGGTTCTTCTTGCTGCCATCGGGGAGGGTGGCAGTTACCACGATCTCCGCAGCTTCTCCAGCGCCTGGCTCCACGATGAACGATTCTCCATCGGGCTTGATTTTGTGTCCGCCTGTGATGCGCACGTCGAGCTTGTCACTGCTCACACCAGGTACAGAGATTTCGACCGGGTTGGGAACACCGCGATAGAAGACGTTCATCTTCGTTGGGCTGACCACCAAGGCGGGTTCTGCTACCGTGAAATTGTGGGTGAAGAAGGGGTAGTCACCCACAGACCCATCCGGCCCCTGGAATCGGATGAGGCCTTTGTAGTTCTTCTCACCAAGGGACATTGATTTGGTTGAGATGCGAAGTTTTCCCACACCATCTGCCAAAGGCAAAACGTCTTTGCCTTCATATTCAATCATGCTTGAATCTCGCCCGTCGAAATTGCGGTCATCAATGTAGATGTCTGGATGATTCGTGGCGTCATAGGCAGCGAGAATAACATCAGCTCGGAAGCTGTCACCGCGAAGGATGTAGTTGCTTTCAGGCACAACCAAGGGAACCAGATTGGTGAATTTGAAGCTCTTCCCTTCAATGCCTGCAATCAGCTCGTTAATCAAGCTTGACTTCGCATTTTCCACGTCAATCTGAAGTTTGGACAGAATGGGAATGACGGCAGCCAAGGGCACATCAAAAAAGTTGGCTTCTTCCCAAAGGACCTCCAAGTGGTCCTCCATTTCTTTTGGATAGTTGAATGTTTGGTCCAATGAAGCAGTCAACCCCGGCGAAACCTCGAAAGTGTGGCCAATTGCATCGGTGAAGGTGACGTCTTTCAGGCCATTCCGAAAGGACAACAGCTTCTGTTTGAGTTCATTTGCGGTAAAGGGACCCTCTTTTGGCTTGGTGGGGTCTGTGCCGACGAGGTAGTTTGTGATCTCCTGATACTCGTCCTTCTTTTCGATGTACTCGATGCTCAGAACCGTATCGCGTCTGGCTGTATTGTCCCTCGCGATGTATTTGGACATGTCACCATTGGATTCAACGATGGCACGTTCTCCACTGGCAACAGCCATGATGTTAGCCTTGAGCTGCGTGATGTGGTCATACAGTTCATCTGCATCCTTTTCGATGTCCTTGGCGGCATCGTAGTAAGGCTTCACTTTTTCTTGGTTCTGCGCGTATTTGACATCGAAGTCAAACATCAGCTCGCGCGACTTCGCTTGGATGGTTTCGTCTGTCCTGCGCAACCCGCGCTCGACCTTGACAAAGCCATTGAGAATCTCCTTGGAGATGTTGAGGGCCAAAAGAGCCGTCAGGACGAGGTACATCATCCCGATCATCTTCTGACGCGGCGTTTCCTTCGCTCCTGCCATGATTTAATGCGTGTGGAAGAGGGAAAAATTAACCGCGGGAGTTGCCCATGGCGTTGAGCATGTTCGCATACACCGTGTTGAGTGCTTCCAGGTTGGCGGAGAGCGCGGCGATGTTGTCCTTGTACTTTTTGGTGTCCTCTACACTGTCGTTGAGGTTCTGAACCAGCTCTCCCATTCCAGAGAAAAGTTGACGGCTGGTCTCCATTTGCTGCAATTGGGACTCGTACATCCCATTGAGACTGCCCAGGTTCTCGTTCATCTTCTGAAGCTGTTCACCTGCAGCCATGCCCATCTCCTTGTTCTCTGAGAGACCCGTGAGAGAATCGCTCACTTGGGCATATGTGTCAGTGAGACCATTCACTTTTTCGGTGGCTGTGCGCAATGCTCCACCGTATTCGCTGGTTGCGGCAGCCGCATCGGTTACCTCGCTCAATTGCATGGCCTGGTCCCCGAGGTGACGCATGC